>JAGLDM010000285.1 GCA_023145595.1 Flavobacteriaceae bacterium
AGAATGGGTAAAGGTAAAGGAGCACCAGAATATTTCGTATCCGTTGTGAAACCAGGAAGAATTTTATTTGAAGTAGGTGGAGTGCCTATTAAAGTAGCAAAAGAAGCATTGCGTTTAGCAGCACAAAAGTTGCCTGTTAAAACAAAGTTTGTGATTGCTAGAGATTTTGATAACGCTTAATCGATAAGTAAATGAAACAGTCAGAAATTAAAGAATTGTCAGCTGAAGATCTACAAGAGAAATTTGTACAGTTGAAAAAAAATTATACGGATCTAAAAATGGCTCATGCAATTACACCATTGGAAACTCCAATGCAATTGAAAGCCCTTAGAAAAACTGTTGCAAGAATCGCTACAGAAATTACTAATAGAGAAGTACAATAGTATTTAAAGATGGAAGAAAAAAGAAATCTTAGAAAAGAGAGAATTGGTGTTGTTTCAAGTGACAAAATGGACAAGTCTATTGTTGTTGCTGAAGTAAAGAAGGCAAAGCACCCTATGTACGGAAAATTCGTTTTAAAAACGAAAAAGTATGTAGCACACGATGAAACAAATGATTGTAACATTGGAGACACTGTTAGAATTATGGAAACGCGTCCGTTGAGTAAAACAAAACGTTGGAGATTAGTAGAAATCCTAGAAAGAGCTAAATAATTTATTATGTTACAGACAGAATCAAGATTAGGAGTAGCAGACAATACTGGAGCAAAAGAAGTTTTAGTAATTCGTGTTTTAGGGGGAACTAAAAAACGTTATGCATCAATTGGAGATCAAATTGTGGTTGCAATTAAGCATGTTACGCCAAACGGTACAGTTAAAAAAGGACAAGTTGCTAAAGCAGTAGTTGTTCGTACTAAAAAAGAAATCAGAAGAAAAGATGGATCTTATATCCGTTTTGATGATAACGCATGTGTGTTGTTAGATAGTACTTCTGGTGAAATGAAAGGAACACGTGTTTTTGGACCCGTTGCAAGAGAACTTCGTGACAGAAAATTCATGAAGATTGTATCATTAGCACCTGAAGTGCTTTAATAAACTATAAGAAACGATGGCAAAATTAAAGATAAAAACAGGAGATACAGTTAGAGTACTAGCTGGTGATCACAAAAACGAAGAAGGAAAAGTTGTGAAAGTAATCATAGCTAAAAATAGAGCGATTGTTGAAGGTGTCAATTTGGTATCTAAACACGCAAAACCTAGCGCTGATAATCCACAAGGTGGAATCATCAAAAAAGAAGCTTCTCTCCATATTTCAAACTTAGGTTTGATTGAAAATGGTGCTACTGTAAGAGTAGGGTACAAAACGGAAGGTGATAAGAAAGTTAGGGTATCTAAAAAAACTGATAAAGCAATTTAGTAATGGAATATACACCAAGACTTAAAGGAGAATATAAGAGTAGAATTGTTTCTGCACTTACTGAAGAATTCGGTTATAAAAACATAATGCAAGTTCCTAAATTACAGAAAATTGTAATTAGTAAAGGAGTTGGTGCTGCTGTTGCCGATAAGAAATTAATTGATCACGCTTTAGAAGAGTTAGCAAAAATTACTGGACAAAAAGCAATTGCTACAATGTCTAAGAAAGATGTTGCTACTTTTAAATTACGTAAAGGAATGCCAATTGGTGTGAAAGTTACGTTGAGAGGTATCAAAATGTATGAATTCTTAGATAGATTGGTTACTGCATCTTTACCACGAGTTAGAGATTTTAGCGGTATCAAAGCAACAGGTTTTGACGGAAGAGGTAATTACAATTTAGGAATTACTGAACAAATCATCTATCCAGAGATTGATATTGACAAAGTAAATAAAATTGGAGGTATGGATATTACTTTTGTAACATCTGCACCAACCGATAAGGAAGCAAAATCATTATTACACGAACTAGGTTTACCTTTTAAAAAGAATTAAACGATGGCTAAAGAATCAATGAAGGCCCGTGAGGTTAAGAGAGCAAAAACAGTAGCAAAATATGCTGAAAAAAGAAAAGCTTTGAAAGAAGCTGGAGATTATGAAGCATTGCAAAAGTTACCTAAAAATGCATCACCAATTAGAATGCACAACCGTTGCAAACTAACTGGAAGACCTAAAGGTTATATGCGTCAGTTTGGAGTTTCACGTGTGACTTTCCGTAAATTGGCAAACGAAGGTTTGATACCAGGTGTTAGAAAAGCCAGCTGGTAAAAAATTGAATTTTAAATTGGTTCGTAGTTTGGCGTATTGCTAAAAACCAGAACCGCAAATTAATATATATGTACACAGATCCAATCGCAGATTATCTAACTAGGATTAGAAATGCTGCAGCAGCAGGACACAGAGTAGTTGAGATTCCTTCTTCAAATGTGAAGAAAGAAATCACGAAAATTTTGTTTGACCAAGGGTATGTTTTAAGCTATAAATTTGAAGATAATTCTGTTCAAGGAACTATCAAAATAGCTTTAAAATATGACAGAGCAACAAAAGAGCCTGTAATTAAGAATATCGAAAGAATTAGTACTCCAGGTTTACGTCAGTATGCTGGGGCTTCTGAAATGCCAAGAGTTTTGAATGGTTTAGGTATTGCAATTGTTTCTACTTCTCACGGAGTAATGACAAACAAGCAAGCGACTCAAGAAAACGTTGGTGGTGAAGTTTTATGTCACGTTTATTAAAAAGTACGAGAGATGTCAAGAATAGGAAATAGTCCAGTAGCCATTCCAGAAGGAGTAACAGTTGAATTAAAAGACAATGTTGTTACTGTAAAAGGAAAGATAGGAGAGTTATCTCAAGAGGTTTTAGATATAACAGTTAAGGTTGAAGATGGTGTAATTACATTAGAAAGACCTTCAGATAGTAAAGATCATAAAGCGAAGCACGGTTTATATAGAGCGTTGCTAAACAATATGGTTCAAGGAGTTTCAAAAGGATGGAGTAAAGAATTAGAATTAGTAGGTGTAGGTTATAGAGCATCAAATCAAGGTCAAAAACTTGATTTAGCTTTAGGATTTTCACACAATATTATTTTAAGTATTGCTCCAGAAGTAAAAGTTGAAACAGTGTCAGAAAAGGGTAAAAACCCAATCGTTAAATTAACTTCACACGACAAACAATTGGTTGGTCAAGTTGCTGCAAAGATTCGTTCTTTCCGTGCACCTGAGCCATACAAAGGAAAAGGAGTTAAGTTTGTAGGTGAAGTATTAAGAAGAAAAGCAGGTAAAACTGCATAATTTATAGAAATTATGGCATTATCAAAGCTAGAAAGAAGACAACGTATAAAGTATAGAATCAGAAAGATTGTTTCTGGAACTGCATCTAAACCAAGATTATCAGTTTTTAGATCTAATAAAGAAATCTATGCTCAATTAATAGACGACGTAAGTGGTACTACTTTAGCAGCAGTATCATCAAGAGATAAAGCAATTGCTTCAGGATCTAAAAGTGAAGTAGCAACAGCAATCGGAAAAGGAATTGCTGAAGCTGCATCAAAAGCAGGTATTGAAACTTGTGCATTTGACAGAAATGGGTATTTGTATCACGGTAGAGTTAAGACTCTAGCAGAAGCTGCAAGAGAAGCAGGTTTAAAATTTTAATTAGATTATGAGCAATTCATATAAAAGCGTAGAAAGAGTTAAACCAAGCGGTTTAGAACTACAAGATCATTTAGTTGGAGTACAACGTGTTACTAAAGTAACAAAAGGAGGTAGAGCATTTGGCTTTTCTGCTATTGTTGTTGTAGGTGACGGTAACGGAGTAGTTGGACATGGATTAGGAAAATCTAAAGATGTTGCATCTGCAATTGCAAAAGCAATTGAAGACGCAAAGAAAAATTTAGTAAGAATTCCTATTATCAATCAAACCTTACCACATGAACAAAAAGGAAAGTTTGGTGGAGCAAAAGTATTTTTAAAGCCAGCATCTCACGGTACGGGAGTTATTGCAGGTGGTGCGGTACGTGCGGTATTAGAATCAGTTGGTGTACATGATGTATTATCAAAATCTATTGGTTCTTCTAACCCTCATAACGTAGTAAAAGCAACTTTTGATGCTTTGTTACAATTGCGTAGCGCTGTAGATGTTGCTAAAGCAAGAGGTATTTCTTTAGAAAAAGTATTCAAAGGATAAAATCAATTAGACGATGGCAAAAATTAGAGTTACACAAGTTAGGAGTAAGATAAGACGTCCTCAGAATCAAAAGAGAACGTTAGAAGCATTAGGCTTACGTAAGATTGATCAAGTGGTAGAGCATGAAGCTACACCAGCAATCCTTGGAATGGTAAAAACAGTTAATCACTTAGTTTCCGTAGAGGAAGTTAAATAACAGATATAAATAGTTATGGCATTAAATAACTTAAAACCGGCAGCAGGTTCTGTAAAAGGAGCAGGAAAAAGAATCGGTAGAGGACAAGGTTCTGGTAAAGGTGGAACTGCAACAAAAGGTCACAATGGACAAAAATCTCGTTCTGGATATTCTAGAAAAGTAGGATTTGAAGGAGGTCAAATGCCTTTACAAAGACGTGTACCTAAATTTGGTTTCACAAACATTAATCGTAAAGAGTATGTTGGTGTAAACTTAGATAAGTTACAAGAATATGTTGACAGTGGTAGAATCAAAGATACTGTAGATATGGCAGTATTGGTTGAAAACCGTTTGGCTCGTAGAAATGACTTAGTGAAGATTTTAGGAAGAGGAGAGTTAAAAGCAAAATTAAATGTAACAGTACATAAATTTACTGCAACAGCAAAAGCGGCTATCGAAGCGGCTGGAGGTGAAACAGCAACTTTATAATATTTTTCTGGATGAAGAAATTTATAGAAACAGTAAAGAACATTTTTTCAATTGAGGAGTTAAGAACTAAAATTATCTTAACACTTGGTTTCATGGTAATCTACAGGTTTGCAGCGCAAGTTACACTTCCTGGTTTGGATGGAGGTTTAATTGCAGAAGCAATGAGCAAGAAGTCTGGAGGGTCTGGTGGAATCTTAGATATGATTAATATGTTTACTGGTGGTGGATTCTCTAGAGCATCTGTAATGGCATTAGGAGTAATGCCTTACATCTCTGCATCTATTGTTGTTCAGTTGATGGGAATTGCAATACCTTATTTACAAAAACTTCAAAAAGATGGAGAAAGTGGTCGTAAGAAAACGACCCAGATAACACGTTGGCTAACTATTGCAATTACAATGGTTCAAGGACCTGCTTATATTGCAAGTTTACCAAGTTTAGGGATACCTGCTGAAGCCTTTTTATTAGGACAAGGTGGTTTGTTCTGGCTTAGTTCATTAGTCTTATTAACTACAGGATCAATTTTTGCTATGTGGTTAGGAGAAAAAATTACAGACAAAGGAATTGGTAATGGAATCTCTTTATTGATAATGATTGGAATTATCGCTGGTTTCCCTGGAGCTTTTGCTCAAGAGTTTTTATCTAAAACGGTGAACGGTGGAGCAGGTGGTGTCATGATGATTTTAATAGAGTTGATACTTTGGTTCGCTGTAATCTTAGCATGTGTTTATTTGGTAACTGCAATTCGAAAGGTTGCTGTTCAATATGCACGTAAGACTGTAGCGGGAACTGTAAGAGATGTTGCTGGAGCAAGACAATATATTCCGTTGAAATTAAATTCAGCAGGAGTTATGCCAATCATCTTTGCGCAAGCAATTATGTTTGTACCGTCTGCTTTACTTGGTGCCGAATTTACTTCGGACTCAGTTAAAAGTGTAGCGGGAATGTTTGCAGATTTTGGAGGGGTAGGTTACAATGTTTTATTTGCAACTTTAATTATTGTGTTTAGTTATTTCTATACAGCAATAACAATTCCTACCAATAAAATGGCAGATGATTTGAAAAGAAGTGGTGGATTTATCCCGGGTATACGTCCAGGAAAAGAAACAGGCGATATGTTAGATCGAATTTTATCTTTGATTACATTCCCAGGTTCCATATTTTTGGCCTTGCTAGCAATTTTACCTGCATTTGTGGTGAAATTTGGAGTACAACAATCATGGGCTATGTTTTACGGAGGAACTTCGTTATTGATTATGGTTGGGGTAGCAATTGATACCATTCAGCAAATCAATGCACATTTGTTAAATCGTCATTATGATGGTTTAA
>JAGLDM010000286.1 GCA_023145595.1 Flavobacteriaceae bacterium
ATATCACAAAAAAATTGATAATCAATATTGGCGTTGAGTTGTTCTATCAAACGTTTGTCGGAGCAGCAAGCATAATGCTTTAAAAACATTAAGGCTAATTTACCTCTTGGACTGAAGTAATTCTTTGTACCCTTGATAGATTCTTTAATATTAAAGATACCAACCAATCCTTCCCATGGAATAGCAGTATAAATTTTCCCCAAATCACTTTGCAAAAATAAAGTGAAATAGGAATCAAAATTCTCTGATGGATTTAAAAATGAAAATTCGTGTTGTAAATCGGAGATTCTTTGTAATTTAGTCATACTAAGAAAAATTGAAACCCCGTTTTTTGAGTGTTCGGCTCGTTTTCGGGGTTTTGTTTTATCTAAAACACAACTTATTTAACTGATATACAAATAAATACTTACTTATGAATGTGCCTTGCTAAAGTGGGTCAATCCATCTATAACAATAATAGTCTATGACTACTGTAGAATTTTATTCTTTCCGAGCGGTGTAAACTAATTCTAGTTTAACTCTTTTTTCGATGTTTTCAGAGTTGTTTCCGTGTAAAACAATTCCTTTTGGAGTCCAACTATAATTTTCTACATTTATATCTATAAGGGAAGTAGGCGTATCTGAACTATTGAATACTTTCAAGCCTAATAGACTTAGGTCAACAGGATCTTCTCCGTCTAAAACTTTAGAAATATAGGTGGTAAGTTTAAACGTATATTTCTCTGGGTTTCCATTGGCATCTCTTTCTAAGAATCCGCCAAATACACTAGGGCCATCTATAAGATAATCTATAATTTGAGTGCTATTATCATAATTGTATAAAAAGATGCGTTCCGGTAGAATAGCCATGCTTGCAGTTTGGTCTATATAAAAAACAAGCGTAGCTTCATTTACTAACCTATTCTTTGCTCTTAACTCATTTAAATCCTCTTCTGTAAACAACTTAAGCAAAGCAATAGATCCAGACGCCCCATTTAGATACAAACGCGTATCACCATCTACTATATTTGGGCTTGTTAAAAACGGTTCTGCATTAGAACTTGCGTAATCTCGTGTGTATGTGTTGTTGGTAACCCCAGTAAAACTAAAGATAGCTGTCCGAGCTGATCTAATAGTTTCGTCCACGGTATTGTCGTTTGTATAGTAGATTCTCACCGAAGAATCTATAAAGTTTAAAGACATCAAGTTTGTATCATTTGCTCCGTTCTGTTCAACCTGAATTGAAAGGCCGTTAAAATATTCAATAAACGTTGCTAAACTTTCAAAAATACTTGGGTTGTCAAGAAAATTTGTTTGAAAATAGTCTGAGTCTAATGCGAGTTTGATAGATGGAGGAGCAGTAATAGTTTCTACGACAGGAAGCATTGTGTTTTCATTTATAATTTCACTTCTTGTAATATATAGAGCCGTATCTTTACTGTTTGGCTTAAATAATCCATTATATAAAACAGGTCCTTCTGTATATATTCGGTCAGAGAAATAATCCAATTCTTTTTCTGGATCAGAAGGGTCTACAGCGTTTAAGAAAGTGGTTAACTCTGATACTTTTATGAAATATTCAGAGTTTTGATTTCTAAAAATGGAATCCAATTCCCACTTTGGTACTCCTCCTGGATAATCCACATCGCTTCTAGTAGAGTGATAAGGAATATTTAAAATAACAGAATCTATTGATGGGTTTGCTCCAAAATCCATGTAACCAAAAGTCATTTGAGATACGATAGAAGCGTTTAACTGCCCCATATCGTCGTTTTTGTAAATCCCTAAAAGGTATTGCCCTAATTTGTTCGCTTTTACTTTTAGTTCGTTATTATTATAACTGATTACTTTTGACGTCTCTCTAGTTGTTTCAAACAAATCATTATCTACAACTCCAGTCCCTATACCGCCTCCCAAATTTTCTTCGCAAGAAATAAGTGCTGTCATAAATAATACAGGTATCGCTATTAATTTAATAACTTTTACAACTTTTGTTGTCATAAATAAAGGTGATTTATTTTAAAACGGAAGTTTCGTAAAAATTCAAATATGCTTCTTCAAAAAGTTCTGGGGATTGATAATCTAAGACAGGTTTGTCTAATGATTTTGCATACTCCGTCAAACTTTCATCCAAATCTTCACTAGCAATGATGATAGCATCTGAGTTTTCGATGGCGATTTTTAATAGATTATTAGAATTAGGGGTTTCAATCCCTGTAAGTTTAGAATCTTCAATATTATCAAAACTTATTTTGCTTTTAAGGCCTTCGTTCAAATTGCCTTCAAAACCGTTAGAATATAAGGAAGTTATAACTTTGCTGTTTTCAAACAAAGCATCGTCTTTATAATATTCCTTTAAATAAAGGGGTAAAAGTGCTGCCATCCATCCATGAACATGAATAATATCTGGAGCCCAATTCAATTTTTTTACTGTTTCAACAACTCCTTTTGCAAAGAAAATCATTCGTTCATCGTTGTCGTCAAATAAGTTTCCGTCAAGATCTCCAAAAACAGCTTTTCTTTTAAAATATTCTTCATTGTCTATAAAGTAAACTTGCATTCTTTCTTTTGGAATAGAAGCTACTTTTATAATCAAAGGCATATCTATATCGTTGATTATTAAATTCATTCCAGACAGTCTTATCACCTCATGTAGTTGATGTCTTCTTTCATTTATAACACCAAAACG
>JAGLDM010000287.1 GCA_023145595.1 Flavobacteriaceae bacterium
GCAAAGAAACCACTTTTTTCTGGATATTTCAAACTTAAAATACGATATGCTTGTATTGCACTTTTGTATTTTTTTTGCTCCAAATAAACCAAGGCAAGTGTCTCTGTCATCAAGTGACTATTGTCTGTTGATAGTGGTTTATTTTGTTGAAAAGTTGCATCCTTATCTTTAACAGGTTTAATCTTCGGATTGGAAGCAATGAATTTATCAATTAAGTCAAATTTTATAGACTTTTTTGAACTTTTAGCAGAGCGCTCAATAGGTTTTGCGATACCTAGCTGTAGCCATTCGCTAAAAGAATGGGATTCTGAATTATCAAAATTTAAAGGCCTCCCAATTTCTAAAGTTTCAACTTTCTTTCTTTCTTTTTGTATTGGAATCTCAGGCGATGTTATTTTTTTATGCAAAACTTTTACAATCTCAGCATCTATGATTTCGATATTTTCTAAAATAATTTCTGAAGTATTATTTTCAAGACTTGTATTGTTACTGAAATTAGATGACGTAATGAAGTTAAAAAGAACACTTCGGTCTGTAGAATATGCGGCCGTTACTTTTAGGGCTTCATTGTATTTGTAACTATCCTCACTTTTTAACGCTTTTAGGTACAAGGTACGGGCTGATTGAAAATAAGGGAAAGCTTTAATAACTTCTTCTAATTGTTCAATTTTTGTTCCGTCTATGGTTTGAGGATTTTCTAATAAATATGTGTAATCTGGAACTCTCATTTTACCACTGCGCTACAGATGCGTTAAAAATATCTTGGGTAATCCTTTCAAATATTACCTCCAAGGCTTCGTCTAATGTACCGCCAACTAATTGCGCATTGGCGTCATAATCATGATAGAATGAAAAACTTTGTTCAAAACCTTTATCCTCTTCATATTTATTATAAAAATTAACTAAAACGGTTATTGTCAACCTGTTTTGGGCAGCAGTTTGTTGAGCGGTTGCCGTCATTGGGTTAATTCTATAACCCGTAATTTCACCTTCAAAATGGATGTCACCATCACTTTTAACCATATCTAAATTTGTCTGGCTGATAAAAATATTTTGCAATGAAACCGTAAAAGCCTGGCTTAGCCCAGGTTCTATAAGTCTTGCTGTATTTGGAAAATAATCTACTTGTACGGTTTTTACTCTCGAGTCTAAAGAAACGCCGCCAAATGAATAAATTCCACAACTTACCACACTTATTAATAAGACTGAAAAAAGGAAAATTTTAATTTTTTGGATCATGTGATTCTAATCGTATTTTATAAATCGAATTGTTTTATTTTTCGGTACAATGTTCTTTCTGAAATGCCCAATTCTTTAGCCGCTAATTTACGTTTTCCTTTGAAACGTTCAAGGGATTTTTTAATCATTTCATATTCTTTTTCTTGAAGAGATAGTGATTCGTCTTCTGTAATAGTTTCTGCAAAATCAAAAGAAGATGATTCCTGTGTGTAATTTTCTTTTGGATATACTACTTCAACAGTGTTTTCTACAGGCATCGTTTCATTTGAATCAGTATATATTTTATTTATTAAATGTTGATTTTTTTCTTTGAATTGAACATCATTCCCTTCATTAAGTAAATCTGAAGTTAATTTTTTTAAATCTGTAATATCATTCCGCATATCGAATAGAATCTTATACATAATATCTCTTTCATTGGCAAAATCAGAATCAGATGTAGTCCCACTAATTACAGATGGTAAATTGCGTTTGTGCTTTGGCAGGTATTGCGAAAGTTTTACGGAATCTACACTCCGCTCTTCTTCAACGACAGAAATCTGCTCAGCAATATTTCTTAACTGTCTTATGTTTCCAGGAAAATTATAGTTTGTAAGGGAATGGACAGCATCTTCTGTTAATCTGATGGTTGGCATATTATATTTCTGAGCAAAATCTGAAGCAAACTTTCTGAATAACAAATGAATATCTTCTTTTCTATCTCTTAAAGGAGGCAAGTCTATTTCTATAGTGCTTAATCTATAATAAAGATCTTCACGAAATTTTCCCTTTTCTATGGCTTCCATCATTTTTAAATTCGTTGCCGCAACAATTCTAACATTTGTTTTTTGAACCTTGCTAGATCCTACTTTTATGAATTCTCCATTTTCTAAAACACGTAATAATCGTACTTGTGTCGTTAGGGGTAATTCTCCAATTTCATCTAAGAAAATGGTACCTCCATCCGCCACTTCAAAATAACCACTTCTGGTAGATACGGCTCCAGTAAAGGCCCCTTTTTCATGTCCAAATAATTCACTATCAATAGTTCCTTCTGGAATTGCGCCACAATTAATGGCAATATATTTTGCATGTTTTCGATGTGAAAATGCATGAATAATTTTGGGAATGCTTTCTTTTCCTACGCCGCTTTCACCTGTAACTAATACAGAAATATCTGTTGGCGCCACACGTACCGCTTTTGATATTGCTCTATTAAGATGCACATCGCTTCCAATAATTCCAAATCGCTGTTTAACAACTTGTAATGATTCCATAATTAATTGTTTTTAGAATATTCAACAGCAGTTCCAATCAATGTTGCAGAAGTGCAATCGTCTATTTTTACATTCACAAAATCTCCAACCTTATAATTTTCTTTTGGAAAAACAACCATCGTGTTTTGAGAAGTTCTACCTTTCCAATGTAAGTCCGATTTTTTAGAAGAACCTTCAACTAAAACTTCTAATGTTTTACCTACAAAAGCGTTGGTTCTAAAATGACTGTGCTCTCTTTGTAGGGTAATGATTTCTGCTAATCTTCTTTTTTTAACATCAAGAGGAACATCATCCTTCATTTTTTTTGCAGCTGGAGTTCCAGGTCTTTCGGAATAGGTAAACATATACCCATAATCGTATTTTACGTACTCCAGCAAACTTAAGGTATCTTGATGATCTTCTTCCGTTTCACCACAAAAACCAATAATCATATCTTGACTCACGGCTATATCTGGTATGATTTTAAAAATTGTGTCAATCAACGTCATGTATTCCTCTCTTGTATGTTGACGATTCATTGCTTTCAAAATTTTTGTGCTACCACTTTGAACAGGAAGATGTATGTAGTTACAAATATTTTGGTGCTTTGCCATAGTGTAAATCACATCCAATTCCATGTCTTGCGGATTTGAAGTTGAAAATCGAATACGCATTTTTGGGAATGCCGTAGCACACATATCTAACAACTGAGAAAAGTCAATTGCCGTTGCTTTCGCTATTTCAGAAGCATTTTTAAAATCCTTTTTCATTCCGCCACCAAACCATAAAAAACTATCTACATTCTGACCTAGTAATGTGATTTCTTTATAGTTTTTGTCTTTCAAATCTTGAATTTCTGCTAAAATACTTTGTGGGTCTCTACTACGTTCACGCCCTCTAGTGAAAGGAACAACACAGAATGTGCACATATTATCACATCCTCTAGTAATAGAAACAAAAGCCGAGACTCCGTTGGAGTTTAGTCTTACCGGAGATACGTCTCCATACGTTTCATCTTTTGATAAAATTACATTTACAGCCTCTCTTCCAGCATCAATTTCTTGTAATAAGTTGGGTAGATCGCGATAAGCATCTGGACCTACCACTAAATCAATTATTTTTTCTTCTTCTAAAAACTTTTCTTTCAAGCGTTCTGCCATACACCCTAACACTCCAACTTTCATGGTTGGATTGATTCTTTTTACAGCATTATATTTTTCCAATCGCTTGCGAATTGTCATTTCTGCTTTTTCACGAATAGAGCAGGTATTTACCAAAACTAAATCGGCTTCTTCAATAAGTGTTGTAGTGTTGTACCCCTGTTCGGATAAGATGGAAGCAACAATTTCACTGTCATTTAAATTCATCTGACAGCCATAACTTTCCATGTATAGTTTCTTTTGGTTTTCCTTAATTTTATCAGTAATTAAGGCTTGACCTTGATTCTTTTCTACAATTACATTTTCACTTGCCATATGCACAAAAATTGAATTACAAAGGTACAACCAAAAATTGTAAATTATGACAAAATGGCAGAAATGTTTGTGTGTTTTTTGAAGTAAACTTGTTCGATTTTTAAATAAAAAATTTGATATTAAAAAAAACTATTTATTTTTGCGTTTTCAAACAGCCTTATATATTAAGGTGTATTACATTCAAAAAATAACGATTTATGGCAAAGAATTTAGTAATAGTTGAGTCACCTGCAAAAGCAAAAACTATTGAAAAGTTTTTAGGAAAAGATTTTCAGGTAGAATCAAGTTTTGGTCATATAGCAGATTTACCTTCTAATGAATTAGGGATTGATGTTGATGGAGATTTTATTCCAAAGTATATTGTGTCTACAGATAAAAAGGCAGTTGTCAAAAAATTAAAGAGCCTTGCGAAAAAAGCAGATACGGTTTGGTTAGCAAGTGATGAGGATCGTGAAGGAGAAGCAATAGCCTGGCATTTGTATGAGCAACTAAAACTGACGGATGACAATACAAAAAGAATTGTTTTTCATGAAATTACTAAAAAAGCTATTTTAAAAGCTGTTGAAAACCCAAGAAGTATCAATTACGATCTGG
>JAGLDM010000288.1 GCA_023145595.1 Flavobacteriaceae bacterium
AAAGATTCTTATAAAGTTTCTGGTGGGTTGCACGGCGTTGGTGTTTCTTGTGTGAATGCACTTTCTAATCATTTAAGAGCAACCGTTTACAAAGACGGGAAAATATGGGAACAGGAGTACGAAAAAGGAAAAGCCATGTACCCTGTTAAACCAATTGGAGAGAGTGATAAAATTGGTACGATGGTTACTTTTTTACCAGACGACTCCATTTTTAATATTACTACAGAATACAACTACGATACATTAGCCGCTAGGTTACGTGAATTGTCTTACCTTAATAAAGGACTTACAATTACACTTACCGACAGACGCACAAAAGATGACGAAGGAAATGAAATTACAGAAACCTTTTTCAGTGAAATTGGCCTACCCGAATTTATTGAATATTTAGATGCCACCAGAGAGCAATTAACATCAAGCGTTATTGCAATGGAAGGTGAAAAAAATGGTGTACCTGTTGAAGTAGCAATGGTGTACAACAATTCATATGCCGAAAATTTACATTCGTATGTGAATAATATCAACACCCATGAAGGAGGAACACACCTTGCAGGTTTTAGACGTGGATTGACGGCTACACTTAAAAAGTATGCTGATAATTCTGGAATGCTAAAAAACTTAAAATTTGATATTGCTGGTGATGATTTCCGTGAAGGGCTCACCGCTATTATTTCTGTAAAAGTTGCAGAACCTCAGTTTGAAGGTCAGACCAAAACAAAATTAGGAAACAGAGATGTAACTTCTGCCGTAAGCCAGGCGGTTTCAGAAATGTTGACTGATTATTTAGAAGAAAATCCGAATGATGCCAAAATCATCGTTCAAAAAGTAATATTAGCTGCACAAGCACGTCATGCCGCACGTAAAGCGCGTGAAATGGTACAGCGTAAAACAGTAATGTCTATTGGCGGATTGCCCGGCAAATTAAGTGACTGCTCTGAAACGGATCCTGATAAATGTGAGATATTCTTAGTCGAGGGAGATTCGGCGGGTGGTACTGCAAAACAAGGTCGTGATCGTGAATTTCAAGCAATTTTACCATTAAGAGGTAAGATTTTAAATGTTGAAAAAGCCATGCAACACAAGGTTTTTGAAAACGAAGAAATCAAAAACATGTTTACTGCTTTAGGAGTTACCATTGGAACAGAAGAAGATCCAAGAGCACTAAACCTAACAAAATTACGGTATAAAAAAGTAGTAATTATGTGTGATGCCGATGTAGATGGTAGCCACATTGCAACATTAATATTAACATTCTTCTTCCGCTATATGAACGAACTGATTGAAGAAGGCTGTGTATATATTGCTGCTCCACCTTTATACTTAGTAAAGAAAGGGAAAAAGAAAATATATGCTTGGAATGATGATCAACGTGATTTAATTGCACAGCAAATGGGTGGAGGAGCTGCCATTCAAAGATATAAAGGTCTTGGAGAGATGAATGCAGAGCAATTGTGGGATACCACTATGAATCCTGAATTCAGAACCCTACGTCAAATTGTAATTGAAAACGGAACAGAAGCAGACAGAGTATTTTCTATGTTAATGGGAGACGATGTTCCGCCACGTAGAGAGTTTATTGAAAACAATGCTAAATATGCAAATATTGACGTGTAACCCATCCTATCACGATAATTATCGGGATCACTAAAAGGAAAAACTTAAAAGCATCTATTAAAAAATAGGTGCTTTTTTATGCCTAAATCATTCGGTTTCACTATCTTAAAATTTAAATTAATCTTATTACCTAGTTGACCCTGTCGAAACCTATTGAAATATCAATTTTTTAGATATTGCGACAGGCTCAATATGATAAGCGCTTCACTTTCAATAATGTCTATTTTTTGGGGTTAAAAATTAACAAATTACTCTTTAATTGATTGTAAATTCACTAAATTTGCAATTAGAAATATCAATCTTAAATAAAATAATATGAAAGTAACAGTAGTAGGAGCAGGTGCAGTAGGTGCAAGTTGTGCAGAGTATATTGCCATTAAAGATTTCGCTTCAGAAATCGTAGTTTTAGACATCAAAGAAGGATTTGCAGAAGGAAAAGCAATGGACTTAATGCAAACAGCTTCTTTAAATGGATTTGACAGTAAAATCACAGGAACAACTGGTGATTATTCTAAAACTGCAGGAAGTGATGTTGCAGTAATTACGAGTGGAATTCCACGTAAACCAGGAATGACTCGTGAAGAATTAATCGGAATTAATGCTGGTATTGTTAAAATGGTAGCAACTAGTTTAATTGAGCATTCTCCAAATGTTATTATTATTGTGGTTAGTAATCCAATGGATACAATGACCTATTTAGTGCATAAAGCAACTGGATTATCAAAAAATAGAATTATTGGAATGGGTGGTGCTTTAGATTCTGCTCGTTTTAAATACAGATTGGCAGAAGCATTAGGTGCTCCAATTTCTGATGTTGACGGAATGGTAATTGGTGGTCATAGTGATACGGGAATGATTCCTTTAACTAGATTGGCTGCTCGTAATAGTGTAAAAGTTTCTGAATTTTTATCAGAAGAAAGATTAGAACAAGTTGCTGCTGACACTAAAGTAGGTGGTGCAACGTTAACCGGATTATTAGGTACAAGTGCTTGGTATGCTCCTGGTGCTGCAGTTTCTGAAATGGTAAAAGCCATTGCTTTAGATTCTAAAAATATATTCCCTTGTTCTACCTTATTAAATGGTGAATACGGACAAAGTGATATTTGTATTGGCGTGCCAGTTGTAATCGGTAAAGACGGAATTGAAAAAATCGTTGAGATCGAATTGAGTGCTGCTGAAAAAGAACAATTTGCAGTAAGCGCAGAAGGTGTTCGTAAAACAAATGCATTGTTAAGTTAATTAACACACCCAAAAATAAATTATTGAGGCTGCTAATAAGTATAAAACTTATGAGCAGCCTCTTTTTTTTGTTAAGATATTGAACGGATAACTGTTTCATGACACGTGTCATAGAACAATATTAAACCTACAAAGTAAGCGTTACAATAAATTGAAAACACTTTAATAAATAGAGTTGAGTATGAATTTAACTATTCGCTAAAGATCTTAATTCCTTTATTGTTTGCGTCGGATTTTCTGCACCAAAAACATAACTACCAGCCACCAACACATCTGCACCTGCAGCAACTAATTGATGTGCGTTTTTATCGGTAACCCCACCATCAATCTCTATTTTTGCATTAGATCCAGATTTGCTAATTAGGTCTTTTAACTGAATCACTTTTTTATACGTGTTTTCAATAAAACTCTGTCCGCCAAAACCCGGATTCACACTCATAATACAAACCAAATCAACATCATTAATTACATCTTCTAAAACACTGATTGGTGTATGTGGATTTAAAGCAACTCCTCGTTGCATTCCTGCCATCCCTATTGCTTGTAAGGTTCTATGTAAATGCGTACACGCTTCATAATGCACTGTTAGCACATCTGCGCCAATACTTTTAAATGTCTCAATATATTGATCTGGATTCACAATCATTAAATGCACATCCATTGTTTTTTTAGCATGACGTTGCATCGCCTTTATCACAGGCATCCCAAACGAAATATTAGGCACAAAAACACCATCCATAA
>JAGLDM010000289.1 GCA_023145595.1 Flavobacteriaceae bacterium
TCGATATTTCAAGTTTAAGAAGTACGACTGATGGTGTAATTACTATAGATCCAGGGTATAAAAATACTGGAGCATGTTTAAGTGGAATTACTTTTTTAGAAGGAGACAAAGGTATTTTGAGATACAGAGGTTATTCTATTGAAGAGTTGGCAGAAAAGGCTGACTTTCTTGAAGTAGTCTATTTGTTGATTTTTGGGGATTTACCAAATAAAGAGCAATTAGAAAAATTCCATGCAGATATTAAGAAGAGATCATTGGTAGATGATGATGTTAAGAAAATCTTAGATGCATTTCCAAGATCAGCCCATCCAATGGGTGTGCTTTCTTCACTTACAAGTGCGTTAACAGCATTTAACCCTTCTTTTGTAAATGTAAAATCAGAGAAGGAAATGTACAACAGTATTGTTAGTATTTTAGGTAAATTTCCTGTTTTGGTGGCATGGACTATGCGTAAGAAAAAAGGGCTTCCGTTAGATTATGGAGATTGTGAACTGGATTATGTTGAGAATATTCTGAAAATGATGTTTAGAGTACCTAATGAAAAATATGTTCAGAATCCAATTATTGTAGCTGCGTTAAATAAACTTCTAATTTTACATGCAGATCATGAGCAAAACTGTTCTACTTCTACGGTAAGAATTGTTGGTTCTTCACACGCTGGATTATTTGCCTCGTTATCCGCAGGAATTTCTGCTTTATGGGGACCTTTACATGGTGGTGCAAATCAAGCTGTATTGGAAATGTTAGAAGGAATTGAAGAAGATGGTGGTAATGCCGATAAGTATCTGGCAAAAGCCAAGGATAAAGACGACCCATTCCGTTTAATGGGCTTTGGACATCGTGTTTATAAAAACTTTGATCCAAGAGCCAAAATAATTAAACAATCGGCAGACGAAGTATTGAAAGATTTAGGTGTTGAAGACCCTATTTTAGATATAGCCGTAAGTTTAGAAAAAGAAGCGTTATCTGATGATTATTTCGTTTCAAGAAAACTATATCCAAATGTAGATTTTTATTCAGGTAT
>JAGLDM010000029.1 GCA_023145595.1 Flavobacteriaceae bacterium
CCAGAGCTTTTAAAATTCGTTTTGGGTTTTTACAAGAATATTAATTGCTTGAAATAAATCACCTTTTGTGAGAGGTTTGTTTTCTTCTTTCTGACCTGACTTTAACCACCCTTTTCCTAAATCATAAATTAGATTTGCAGCAAGGACGTTCCCAACACCTGCCGTACTCATCACTCCTGCTTTATTTTGGGATCAGTCCTGAAAATTGTGCACAAAAAAAACTTCATTGATTAAAATGAAGTTTTTTTTAGTAGCGGGAACTGGACTCGAACCAGTGACCTTCGGGTTATGAGTTTTGCAAAATGCCCATTTCACCCCTATTTTGTGCTCTTTTTTAATCAAATCGTTTACGGTAAATTAAACAATAATTACTGATTATGAATGTAGATTTTACTCATCAATTATCCAAATAAAATCCAACTTAATTATAGCTATTCTAATACCCTTTTTAATGTAAAACCTCCATCAATTAATTGTTTTACAGATCAAATTATTATGATAAAAAAACGGACGTCTTGCTATTGAATTACAATAATTCGTTTTTCACCCCAAATACCACATTATAATGTGATATTTGAGAGATGTCATTATACAAACTTAAAAAATACCCTTTAAATCACATTATAATATGATTATTGGCGTATTATCTGTTTATTCTTCATACTTTTACATAAATATCACATTATACGATTATAAATATGGTAGGAATTAGCATTAAAGAACGAAGAAAAACCCTACGAGTTACGCAACCTAAATTAGCAGAACTCGCGGAAATAAGTGTAAATACACTGTATAAAATTGAAAAAGGACAAGCAAATCCAACTCTTAATACGTTAACAAAAATTGCAAATGTTTTGGGCATGGAAGTAATTCTTCAAGTAAAAAAAATGTAACCGACTAATTCATGAGACAAGCAGAAATATATTTTAAAAGTGAAAAATCGGGTACGCTAACTCAACTCGATAACGGGTCTTTTATATTTGAGTATGATGATTTATGGATCTCTGATAATAGCAAACCGCCTATAAGCCTCACTTTGCCAAAAAACAAAAAAGAATATAAATCCAATTATTTATTTCCGTTTTTCTATAATATGCTCCCTGAAGGAACGAATAAACAAATTGTGTGCAAAAATATGCGTATTGACAAGGATGACTTTTTCAGTTTACTTCTAATCACTGCTCGTTATGATACAATCGGAGCCGTTACTGTCAAAAAAATATAATTCAACTATGAGTTTACCAATTATAAAACAGTGCCCAGGAACTTTAGCAAGCGGATTCGATTCCTACAGTAGAACTTGCTTGAGAAAAATGTTTGATGGACGCAAAGTCAATCATATCCTTCCTTATGAATCACCTACCAGCAACAGCGATACGGACATCCTTTTTCTTGAAAACCAAAAACGAATATCAATTTCGGGAGTGCAAGAAAAATTTTCAGTTTTATTAGAGAAAAATAAACTTCGACTTATTGAAGAGTCAGAACGAGGCTCATACATTCTAAAACCCATACCAAACATTGGCAAGAACCGCAATCAAATGCCCGCTAATGAGCATCTTTCTATGCAAATTGCTGGGCAAGTATATAATATTGAAACAGCTGAAAATGCGTTGATATTCTTTAATAATGGTGAGCCTGCTTATATGACAAAAAGATTTGACGTTAAAGAGGATGGTTCAAAATTAGCCAAGGAAGATTTTGCTTCGTTAGCGGGCCGCACACCCCAAACACACGGAGAAAATTACAAATATTTAGGCAGCTATTTAGAACTATTTGAAATAATGAAAGCACATCTACCCGCTTACAAAATAGAGGCTCCTAAACTCTTTTCTTTACTTGTTTTTAATTATTTATTCTCGAATGGCGACGCACATTTCAAGAACTTCTCACTAATTGAAACTCCTTTAGGAGATTTTCGTTTAAGCCCTGCGTATGATTTATTAAATACACGTATACATGTTGAAGATTCTGATTTTGCATTGGACGACAAACTTTTACCTAAAAATATTACTATTGGAAATGTTAGAAATCAATTCAATTTATTAGCTGATAAAGTAGAACTAAGTGAAAAACAAAAAAATGAAATTTTTGACAATCTACTTTCAAAATCTGAAAAGGTTGAAAAACTAATTAAGGCATCATTTCTAGATGAGAAACTAAAAAGCAACTTTTTACAAGCATATCAAACTAGGCTAAAAAAGTTGAGAGATTAGGATCAACGTAACTTTTAAGATCTTGAAGAGGAAATGAATTTTCTGATTATTCTAATTTAGTTAATTCATAATTAGTACTTCTTCCTCCTGCTTGTTCCTTTTTCAAAATCCCTTTTTTAATCAAATCCTGAATATCACGTAATGCTGTATCATTTGAACATTTAGTCATTTTTGCCCATTTGGAAGAAGTGAGTTTTCCTTTAAACTCATCGAGTAATTTATTAAGCATTATTTTTTGCCGTTCATTTTGAATTTCAACTCCATATAAATTCCAAAAATGATGTTTATACAACACCTTTTTCAATACGGTATCTGATTCGTTCAAGGCTTTTATCAAACAATTTAAAAACCACTCCAACCACATCGTAATATCTAATGAACCCTGTTGGGTTTTTTCAAGCGTATCATAGTATGATTTTCTATCTATTCTAATTTGTGAAGACATACTGTAATAACGTTGAGAAATTCCATCAGCCCTCGCTAATAATAAATCTGTCAATGCTCTTGAAATCCTTCCATTTCCATCTTCAAAAGGGTGAACAGTAATAAACCATAAATGAGAGATTCCAGCTTTTATAACTGGATCTATATCTTGTTTTGCATTAAACCATTGTAGAAATTGTTTCATTTCAGCGTCTAGCAAGTCAGAATTTGGAGCTTCAAAGTGAACTTTCTCCTTACCCATTGCGCCTGATACAACTTGCATTGGGCCTGTTGTATCTTTTCGCCAATCACCAACAACAATACTATACATCCCACTTCTTCCTGTTGGAAATAATGAAAAGTGCCAATCAAATAATCTTTCTTTTGATAATTCATTATTGAATTTCTGTGTTGCATCAATTAGCATATCAACAACTCCATCTACATTTCTTTCGGAATAAACAGAGTTTTCAATTTGTATTCCTAACCTTTTTGCTAAAGAGGAACGAACTTGTTCTGCATCTAATATTTCCCCTTCAATTTCTGTAGATTTTAATACGTCAAGAGTTAACGTTTCAAGTACGGCTTCATTCCT
>JAGLDM010000290.1 GCA_023145595.1 Flavobacteriaceae bacterium
CCTCGAGGCTGACCATCGAGGTATTATTAAATGACTTTTCCTTTTTTATTTCGACGCAGAGCATTGGGGAAATGAACTCGAAAAATAATCATTCTCTTATTGGTTATACCACTCATATGCGATTTCTCCTATCGTTGAAATGACCAGAAATATGTTGTTCTCTTTATTACGTAGTAGGCGTTAAAGATGGGCTTTTATTTCTTATTTTTGACTGATACTATTATTTGTCAATTGTAAGATGATTCAACCTAAAAAGAAAGAATTCTATAACGTCATATCAAAGCAAGTAACCTTTTTTGTGTTGTTTACTTTTATTTTTGGGGCATGTACCCCAACTGAGAAAAAAGAATATACCGAACTAAAAGACGGTAAAAAAAAGGCAGCCACTTTTGTTGGCTCAGAAACTTGTAAATCCTGTCATCAAGACGAATTTAAAGATTGGCAAGGTTCACATCACGATTTGGCAATGATGCTTCCAGATTCAACCTCCGTGAAGGGTAATTTTGAAAATACGAAGTTTACGCATCAGTCTATAACGAGCACTTTTTTTAAAAAAGAAAATTCTTATTATGTAAATACGCAAGGGCAAGATGGTGTTTTCGCAGATTTTAAAATTGAATACACTTTTGGAGTGACTCCTTTGCAGCAATATTTAATAAAATTCCCCAATGGTGAGTATCAATGCTTGTCGGTTGCTTGGGATTCAATTAAGGAAAAATGGTTTTCCTTAAATTCTGAAATAGATATTAATCATGGTGATTGGCTGCATTGGACCGGTGGTGCGATGAGTTGGAATACTATGTGCGCCGATTGTCATTCTACAGATCTTAAAAAGAATTACGATAGTAAAACAGACACCTATAAAACAACATTTAGTGAAATAGATGTGAGTTGTGAAGCCTGTCACGGCCCATCGAGCAGCCATGTGGCATTTTATGAAAATCCGAGTGAAGAATTTCTACCTCCTAATTTGTATATGGATACGGAGATGACTTCAAAGGAACTCGTTGAAAAATGTGCGCGTTGTCATTCTAGAAGAACCCAATTAACAAAATATTTTGATTATAAAGGGAACTATACCGATCATTATTCGCCGAGTTTAATTACAGACCCGTTGTACGAATTGGATGGGCAAATTTTGGATGAAGATTATGTATATGGTTCTTTTATCCAAAGTAAAATGTATCATTACGGAGTGTCATGTAAAGATTGCCATGATGTGCATACTTTGAAATTAAAAAAACAAGGAAATGGTCTTTGTCTGTCTTGTCATATACCAAGTTATAATGAGCCTTCGCATCATTTTCACGAGATCAATACAGAAGGAGCACAGTGTATCAATTGCCATATGCCTGGTAAAACATATATGGGTAATGATTTTAGACGCGATCATAGTTTTAGGGTTCCAAGACCAGATCAAACAGTCTCGCATGGAGTGTCAAACTCTTGTAATGGTTGTCACGATGATAAAACCGCCGATTGGGCAAGTAAGGTAATTATTGAAAAATATGGAGAAGAACGTGCAGATCATTTTTCAGATTATTTGTTAAAAGGCTATTATGGAGATCTTTATGCTTTAGAGCATTTAATGTCTAATGCAAAATATCCAACTATTGCTAGAGCCTCTGCATTAAACTTATACAGTAATAATGCATTGTCGCAACGTGAAATTAATAAAGTGCTTCAATTTTTGAATGATCCTTCTGAGGTGGTTAGAAGCGAAGCGGTTAGATCGTTAGAACTTATGCGACTTCAGAGTGAGGAAATTGCTCAATTGATTGAGCCATTATTAAAAGATTCATTGCGTATGGTTCGTATTTCGGCAGCGCAGTATTTTAATATGGTGGGAATTGATGTAAATGCCAATCCAGATTTTAAAAAGGCCAACAAGGAGTATTTGGAGGGTATGAATCTGAATGCCGATTTTGCACCTGGGCAGCACCAAATAGCATTGTATTACCAAGCAAAAGGAAAGGATGATAGTGCTATTAAATCATACGAAAGAGCAATTAAAATAGATGGGTATCATAACCGATCAAGAATGAACCTTGCCTTATTGTATTATCAAAAAGGAAGGGTTCTTGATGCCGAGAAATTGTACCTAAAAGTGATAACGCAAGAACCAGAATTTAGTTACTCCTATTATATGTTAGGTTTATTGTATAATGAAATAGGAACACCAGAAAAAGCGTTGGAATATTTGAGTAAGTCAGTAACAAAGCAACCGGCGAATATCAATGCCTTTTATAATTATGCATTAATGCTTCAAAAGAAAGGGGAAAATAAAAAATCTATAGAAATTGCTGAAAAGGGGCTTTTGATTTTTTCAAATAATGAACGCCTATTGTATGTGAAGTTATTAGGAGAAATTAATATCAAAAATAGGAACGCAATAGAAACGTGTAACCAATTAATACAAATTGCACCGAACAATCAAAACTATCAACAAATAATGCTTACACTAAGAGATAAGTAGTCTATTCTCTAGTAACCTCTTTGTTGTAAATCATTCCTTCTCGTAGGAACTTTACATTAAAATTCAGCCCTTTTTTAGTGGATAAGATCTCTTCTTTTACTGATAAAATTTCTTCAGTTCCTATTAGTGGTATCCCTGCTATTTCCAAAAGAATATCACCACCAACAAGTAAAGGTTTTCCTTCAATAGTTACGTTAATGTAACCACCTCTTAGACCTATAGTGTTTCCTAGTCCTTTTGAAGTTACCGATTGAATTAATACGCCACTTGCTTGGGGTAAATTAAAAACTTTCGCCAATTCCCCTTGAATAAATATAGTTTCCATACCAGACCACATTGATTCTTGTTCCATTAAAATAATTTGAGCAACATTAGAAGAAGCACCAAAGCCGATTCCATTAAATCCACCAGATTGTGACATGATAAAACTTGCAATTCCTATAATTTCACCTTTCATATTAAACATAGGTCCTCCAGAATTTCCAG
>JAGLDM010000291.1 GCA_023145595.1 Flavobacteriaceae bacterium
GGAATTTTGTTTTACAAAACTAAGATTGAAGTTAGTAATTAGCCATTATTACTTATACAACCTTGTTGTGCAAAGTATTTTTTTATTCATGATTTTTATATTTTGCCCAACGTATATATACATGTAGTTTGTGTATGCATATTTAAGGATTCGGCAAATAATTTCTCAAGTTTTAACTTAGAAAAGCAATAGGATCGCTAAAACTATTCAAGTTCTTCAAGGTCCTCAAGTTCTTCAAGTTCTTCGAGTTCTTCGAGTTCTTTTACAGCATCTTCTTCAGATTGTGCATCTCTCTCAATAGTTTCAATTTCTTCTATTACTTTATTTTCAGTAAAAAGTTGTTTTCCAAAAGAAATCAAAACAGCGATTAATGAAATTAAAATTACAACTCTTGAAAACCGAATGCTATATTCATTTTTTTTGGAAAAATAATAAGCAATCACACCAAAAACAAATCCAGTTATAGCAGGAAAAATGGCGAGATTTGAAATTGGCAAAAAGGAAAAAACGAGTCCTAATATAGCCCCTATAATCCCTAGTATTGAAAATAATTTGATGGTGATTTTGTTCATGATTATTGGTGTTTTATTTAAAATTACAGATTATTTGTGAAATTAGAAAGTCTTAATTGAGCAGATCCAACAGGAATGGTTGCTTTAATTAAAGCAGGTAAACGGTTGTTATCAGCAGTAATCCAAATGAATTTATTTCCTTTTATCTTTTTTAATTCTTTTGCTGCAATAAATCCGACGGAAAGTTTATAGCATTCTTTAGAGCCATATTTAGCAATTTTTATGGTTTCCTTTCCTAAATATTTAATTTGGGCTGTTTGAATTTTTCTATCAATAATCAAATCGATGGAAATTGTTTGTCCAATATGCATATTTTCATAATCAAGAACCCTTGTTTTGTAAATGGTTGAAACAATGTCTAAAGTGTTATCTTCAATCTGAATTTCGGTCTTTACATTGTTAGAACCTTTTCTGTTGTAGGTAGCGGCTGCAATTCCAGATTTTCTTTTAAATAAATATTTAATTTGTTTTTTATAGCCACCTTCATCAATACTTCTCTTAAATAGGCTTGGCATTAATGTTGTTGGATTTACATAGGATTCATATAAATCTCTTACTTTAAAAAAATCATCCCAAGAAGCATATGTGGTAGCGGTGCATTTTAAACGTAATAATTCTCTAGTTTTGGTTTTAACTGTTGATGTTTCCATTTTTATTTCTGCAATATCAGTCATAACACCAGACATTTTGAACGAAGCAATAAAAACTAAACGCTCTCCGCTTTTGATATATTTATTTGCTTGCGATGAAGAGTTGGTGAAACTTGTACTTAGAAAAAAAATGGAAATTAGGAGAATACGTTGAATCATTTTTTTGTTTTTTTTAATAATGGCAATTACTTTTGTAAAGTCTGTTAAAACTTCATATCTAGTTTAATATTAAAAACACGACTAGTCATATAATTTGGTATGCCATAAAATCGTTTCGAATAAACATCTCGTACCCATGTGTTTGTAATTGAATTCTGAACATCAAACATATTAAAAATTTCGACACCAAAGGCAAGTTCTTTAAAACTTCCTAAAAAACCAGTTGTTGCAGGTTTATTTGCATCAACCAGAACGTAAGAAATTCCGATATCTGCTCGTTTATAAGAATTTAATCTGCTTTGATATTGATATGGATCGGCATAAGAAGGTGATCCTCCTGGTAAACCAGTATTGAATACTAAATTCAAATACATTTTTAAATCGGGGATGGTTGGTACATAATCTTGAAACAAAATAGCCATTTTAAATCGTTGGTCGGTTGGTCTTGCTATATATCCTTGATTTTCTACGTTTTCTTTAGTACTCATAAACCCCATACTTATCCAACTTTCTGTACCAGGAACAAATTCTCCATTTATTCTGAAATCGATACCTGTTGCATAAGCTACTGCATTGTTTTTTGCTGCATACCGAATGCGAACATTGTTAATCGTATACGGATTTACATCTGTTAAATGTTTGTAATAAGCCTCTGTTACTAATTTAAAAGGACGGTTCCATAGTTTAAAACTGTAATCATTTCCTGCCAGAAAATGAATTGATTTTTGATCTTTTACTTCTGGTTTAACCACACCAATAGAATCTCTTAATTCCTTATAAAATGGTGGTTGATTGTACAAACCAATAGCAATTCTAAAAATCATGTCTTTATTCCAGTCAGGTTTTATAGCAAATTGCCCTCTAGGGCTAAAGGTGGTTTGGTTGGTAGATTCTGAAATTGTTTTTCCGTCAACAGTCCAGTTCTGTGCACGAACACCCAGGTTGTACCAAACTTCGTTGGTTCCCCATTCTTCTTTTTTACTCCATTGAGCAAAGGCTTCAATTCTACTGATTTGAATATTGTTAAAAGCACGAACATTTTGATACGGAGTAATTTCACCTTCAAAAGGTTGGTAAGGTTGATTATTCGAAATATGATTTGGAGGTCTAATTGAGAATCCAACAGAATCTAAAAACTCCCATTCAATCAATCGGTCTCTAATATCTTCTAGTTGATATTTTATCCCAAACTCAAACAGGTTATCATTCTTTTTAATTTTCCCTTTTAAATGCACATTGGATATGAGCGCATCCAAATTATTTCGCCCATGATTTAATTGAGAGCCAATTCCTTGAGAAAACTCAACGTCACCAAAGTTTTCAGAGCCCGAATTAGAATTAACTTCACCCAAACTATAGGTTGCTAGAATATCATAATGTTCTGCTTCTTTGGTGTTGTAAACAGAAGAAGCTAAACTTAGTTCAAAATTATCATTTACTGAATAGGTTCCTTTTAAAGCCCCGAATAGGGTAGTGTAACTATCCTTTTCTTGCCCATTATATAAAACAACCAATTCTAATGGTTCTGAAAGCGTCCCGAATTTTGTTCGACGAGAAATAGGAGTGTAGTCATAATTATTTTGAGAGAAATTCCCTAAAAAGTCCAATTTAAATCGTTCCCCAAAATCATATGATAAAAAAGTTTGAATATCTGCAAACTTCGGGGTGTAATTGGTTTCGGTGTCTTTACTATTTACCAACAAACTATTATCTCTATATCTCACCCCCACCAATGTGGTGAGTTTATTATTAAGCACCCTTCCACCAGTAGTTATACTGCCCCCCATAAGGTTTAGATTGATGCTTGTTTCAAAATCGGTTGGTTTTCTATAGGTTATATCTAATACAGAAGAAAGTCGGTCTCCATATTTTGCTTGGAATCCACCTGCAGAAAAATTCACGTTTTGAGTCATAGCAGAATTCACAAAACTCAATCCTTCTTGTTGACCCGATCGAACCAAAAACGGACGGTAAATTTCAATTCCGTTTACATATACCAAGTTTTCATCAAAATTACCACCCCTTACATTATACTGTGTGCTAAGTTCATTATTATTGTTTACACCAGGTAGGGTCATTAATATGTTTTCAATACCGGCATTGGCTCCAGGTATTTTACTCACCTTGGCTAGATTGACATCTATAATACCTTGCACTTCTTTTTTTCTGTTTTTAATAGAAACAACATCTAGTTCTTCAGTTTTTGCAAGTAATTTTGGAGAAAACCGTAAAGTTTTATTTGTTCTAACTTTTAAAGTTTTTGTGTAAGTTTCAAATGAAATATGGCTAAATCGAAGTGTAATGTTTTTATTTGATTTCACCTTTATACTAAAAAAACCATCGGCAGTACTTTCTACACCTGTTAATTCGTATGAAACCGAAACTCCCTCAATAGGATTTCCAAAATAATCTTTAATAGTACCTTCTACCGTCCCTGTTTGGGCGAATAAGTAGTTAGACACTAGTATTATAATTAGAGTAAGGAGTTGTTTTTTAGTCAATTTAAAATATTTTATTATTTATTTCTATAAAACGTTGCTTCTAACGTATTCGTATTCCCTACATTATCTTCAACAATTATTTTTAACAAATGCTTTTTTTTCTTAAACTTTCTATCTGAAAAATCGTAGGTAAGTGTACCTTTTTTTGGGCTGTATTCTAAAAGGATCCATTCCCCATCAATTTCACCTCTGTAAGATTTTATTCCAGATAAATCATCTGAAATTTTAAGTGTAATTCTAGTGAAATTCGTAAGCCGTTGTTTGTTCTTGAAATTAGATAATTTTATTTTAGGGTTTGTATCATCTTTTAGGATAGCAAATTTCCCTAAAGCTTTCGTTTTAATATAAAAAGTGTTTTCTTTTTTTACGGTCCGCCTATATATAGGGTAACCCTTGCTGCTATAGTTAGCTATAAATAATTGTTTCCGTTCTTCTTTCGGATAATTGCTAACATCAAAAGTTAATGTATAACTCAGACGTAATGGAATGTTTTTTTTATGCACATATGCAACCCCTTTTTTTACCTTAAAATCGAGGAATACATCTTCATAAAAAGTGTTTTTCGGAAAAGCAATCGTGATACCACTCTCACTAAATTTGTTAAACTCTTTGGATTTTATAAAGTAATTTGTTGGTGAAATTTTCTTCGGAATTAAAATTTTATCCGCCTTGCCTTCAATAGGAATCACCAATACTTTTTTATTTCCTGCAAAATCTTTGGCTATAATCTCAACCTTATAATTTAAAGAGTTCTTAATAATAAGTTTTCCATTATTGATATTTTTTCCATAGATGCTAAGCTTATTTTCAGGTAAAACATAACAACGCTGAATTCGCTGTCTTAAATCAGCATACCGAGTATAGTCAATAAGTAAATTAATGTATTTAGATTCTTTAAAAGAAAAAGTTTTAACCTCATGAAAATAAGTACGCTTACCGTTAACCTTCATCTCTAAACTATAAAGGCCGTTTTTATTAAGAGCACCATTTAAGCGATCGTACGCATTTATTCCAAATCCAATAATTCCAGAAGCAGTAACTTTGTCAGCCAATAAAACCCCATTTTTTTGCGTTTTGAAATTTATTTGAAGCGGTTCTGCAGATTGATTTACCTGCGAAATACTGTCTAAAGAGTATGCCACTAATGTATTGATAATAGGTGCTTGCGTATCTTTTACCGTAATTCCAAACAACATAGGGTTGATAGGTTTGGAGTTTTTATCTCTAATTTCAAAGTGTAAATGTGGTCCTGCAGACCCACCTGTATTTCCGGAGTAGGCAATAACCTCACCTTTATTAATTCTCAATTTTTTTTTTGATGGATGCAATTCAATTTCGAAACGCTCTTCTTTATATTGATGTTTTTTAAGATAAGCTTCAATTTCTGGGCTGAATTTCTTGAGATGGCCATATACAGAAGTATATCCATTAGGGTGTGTAATATAAAGAGCTTTCCCATACCCCCAATGAGATACTTTTATGCGAGACACATATCCATCTGCAATTGATAAAACCTTAAAGCCTTCAGAGCCTTTTGTTTTAATGTCTAAACCCGAATGAAAATGATTGGAGCGAAGTTCTCCAAAGGTACCCGAGAGGTATAAAGGGATGTCTAAAGGGCTTTGAAAATAGCCCTGGGGGTATTTCTGCTGACCATAAGCACTAGATAATCCAATAAGAAAACAAATGAATATACGAAAAATCAAAAGGTTTATTTTTAGCTAAAGTAACAAATTAAATAATTATTTAGCAATAAATTGGTAAGCAATTGTTGGTGAGTATTTTATTTTATTTTATCCGAAAAAGAGTAAAATGTTTGTAAAAGTGCGATAAGAAGATTACATTTGATACATAGTTTTGATAACTCTTAAATTAGATGAGTAAAATAATTGAAGTTGCTAATTTACTGGAGGATAAACTCGAAAAGATGTTAGAGTCTTTCACCTTTTTAAAAGATGAAAACGAGTACTTAAACCGGAGAATTGCAGTTTTAGAGTCTAATTTAACAGAAAAAACACTTCAACTTGATGAGAAAGAAAAATCTTTTAAGTTGTTGAAAATAGCCAAAACTATAGAAGGCAGTAAAGAAAGTACAAGAGAAACAAAACTCAAAATAAATGCTTTGATTCGCGAAATTGATTTGTGTATAGTTCAATTAAGTGAATAGGTTCTTTAAAATGGAAAAACTTAAAATTAAAATTACCATTGCTGGTAGAGTATACCCTTTAAGCATTAAGAATGCAATTGAAGAGGAGGGGATGCGAAAAGCGGCAAATAAAATCAATGAATTGGTAACTAAATTTGAGCAAAACTATGCGGTTAGTGATAAACAGGATGTATTGGCGATGTGTGCCTTACAATTTGCATCACAGGTAGAGATAAATTCCATTAGTGATGATACTGATACGTTAGAAGCAATAAAAAAAATTGAAGCCATCAACAAATTGTTAGATGTGCATTTAAAATAAGTTCATTAAAATAAACAATAATACTGCCTACATTAGTCATTGTTTGTCAAACTCAACAGGAATTAATTCTGAAGGATGAGTCTAAATGCTAAAGCACGCCGTTAATATCGATTTTTTTCGCTATTCAGACGGATCCTTGATCATTTGGTTAGTTCTATTTATGTTTAAATTGGAGTTTGCAAAAACTTCACTAATGTAGGCTTTTTTTATACTTAAAAACAACCGAATGGAAGAAATGATCATACCAATAGTTATTGGTTTATTTATAGGATTGGTAATAGGATATGTAATTGCAAAATCTTTAGAAAAGAAAAAAGCCTCAGCAACTATAAAAAGAGCAAATAAGTCTGCTACTTCAATAATTAAGGAAGCAAAAATGGATGCCGAAGTAGTTAAAAAAGAGAAAATATTACAGGCAAAAGAAAAATTTATTGAGTTAAAATCGGAGCATGAAAAAGTGATTTTATCGCGAGATCGGAAAATGAATGATGCCGAAAAAAGAATAAGAGATAAAGAATCTCAAGTTTCGCAACTACTCGACAAAAATAAAAAGCAAGGTCAAGATTTGGATCGGAAATCTGCCGATTGTGATCATAAACTTGAGTTTATTGAGCGTAAAGAAAATGAATTAGAAAAAATTCATAAAAAGCAAGTAGAAAATCTTGAAGTAATTTCTGGATTATCAGCAGAAGATGCTAAGAAAGAACTAGTTACTTCGCTTAAGGAAGAAGCGAAATCGGATGCGATGGCTTTTATACAAAACACTTTAGAAGAAGCCAAATTAACAGCCGATCAAGATGCACGTAAAGTTATTCTATCTACCATTCAGCGAGTAGGAGTAGAGCAAACCGTAGAGAATTGTGTTTCTGTATTTAATTTGGAATCTGATGATGTTAAAGGAAGAATTATTGGTCGTGAAGGACGAAATATTCGTGCTTTAGAATCTGCAACGGGAGTAGAAATTATAGTTGATGATACTCCAGAGGCAATTATTCTTTCGTGCTTTGATCCTGTGCGTAGAGAGGTTGCACGATTATCACTGCATAACTTGGTGACAGATGGTCGTATTCATCCCGCTAGGATTGAAGAAGTTGTTAAAAAAACTGAAAAGAAAATCAATCAAGAAATAGTTGAAGTAGGTAAACGAACCGTCATCGATTTAGGGATTCATGGATTGCATCCAGAATTGATTAAAACGATAGGACGAATGAAATTCCGTTCATCTTATGGACAAAACCTATTGCAGCACTCTAGAGAAGTGGCAAATTTATGTGGATTGATGGCAGCAGAATTAGGATTGAATGCTAAAGTTGCTAAAAGAGCAGGATTGCTACACGATATCGGAAAAGTACCTGATACTGAAAGCGAATTACCGCATGCTATTTTAGGTATGGAGTGGGCTCAAAAATATGGTGAAAAGCCAGATGTATGTAATGCTATTGGAGCGCATCATGATGAAGTTGAGATGAAAACATTAATTGCACCTATTGTGCAAGTATGTGATGCTATTTCTGGAGCAAGACCAGGTGCTAGACGACAAGTGTTAGATTCGTATATCCAACGTTTAAAAGATTTAGAAGATGTGGCATTTGGATTCTCAGGAGTTCAAAAAGCGTATGCTATTCAAGCGGGTAGAGAGTTGCGTGTTATAGTAGAAAGTGAAAAAGTAAACGATATAAAAGCAGCGGAATTATCATTTAGTATTTCTCAGAAAATACAAACAGATATGACCTACCCAGGTCAGGTTCGTGTAACAGTTATTCGTGAAACGAGAGCTGTGAATATTGCAAAATAGAATTAATAAAGTTTAGAATAAAAAGTATCTGTTTTTTACACAGGTACTTTTTTTTTGCAATAAAAAAGGTAGGGGCACCATTTCTGATTAAAAACAACTAAGAATATAGATTTCTATTAAATGAGTTTTGCATTTAAATAATCTAGTTTTGTATTAAAACTAGATTCAAAATCAAACCATTCTATTTCAGTATCTTTTCGAAACCAAGTGCCTTGTCTTTTGGCAAATCTACGGGTGTTTTTTTTGATTTCTGAAATGGCAAAGTTCAAATCAATCTTTCCATCAAAATAGGAGAAAAGTTCTCTATAGCCAACGGTTTGAAGCGCGTTGAGTTCTTTAGTTTCTTCTAAACAAGCAATTTTGCACCATAAGGTCTGTACGTTGATTGATACGCTACAGCTAGGTCAATTTTAATTGGAGTGAAATTATGCTTTTGTTTTAGGTTGTTTAATTTATAAAAGTTTCTAAAACTGATTAAAAATTAATATATTTTGCAGGTTGATAAATATAATTATTATTGAATTTAAGTGTTAATTGAATTAAAAAAATTCCGGACAAAACTTTTCGATCTCCAAGGTTTCGTTGTCCTACAAAATAATTTACTCCAATAGAATGCAAAGGGTCAAAATTATAGAGAACTCCAGCACCTGCACGTATAACCTGTAAGCCATTAAAATTATCGCTTTTTCTTAGAAAAATACCACCACCAACATAAGGGATCCATTTTTCGTTGAGTAAATAGTTTATATAAATAACTTCTCTTAAGGCATAGGTTTCTTTTGTGTTTTCAGCCTTATCCATTTGACCTTTAAGTTGATTTACAAACATAAATTTATTAAAAGTATATTTAAAAACAAACCCCAATCCTATTCTGTATTCATTATTAATTTCTCTTACATTATATCTGAAATCAGGGACAATTTCTAAATGTTTTATTCCTAAATAATGTAAAGCACCTTCTATATACCAACGGTCAAGATTTTTAAAATTATTAGTAAAACGGGTTTGGTATTCGGCGGTGTATTTTAATTTTTCGCCACCCCATGCGAATCGAGTTCCAGTCCAAAGTTCATTATCCCAATTATCCGATTCGTTTACTACTTGCGAATAGGAAGACATTGTTGTAAATAGACTTAGTATAAATAATATTTGATAAAATTTCATTAAACTCATTTTATTTTAAGAGTAAAATTATCAGGCAATAGTTTGGTAGGTGATAACTACCTCTGTTGTAAATATAAGGATAATTATTAGTATTTAAAAAAAAGTGAAATTAGTCATTTATTTGTGTTGAAAGATAGTTCGAAATTATGCCGAAACCACTCTTGTAATCAAACCATTCTATTTCAGTATCTTTTCGAAACCAAGTGCCTTGTCTTTTGGCAAATCTACGGGTGTTCTTTTTAATTTCTGAAATGGCAAAGTTCAAATCAATCTTTCCATCAAAATAGGAGAAAAGTTCTCTATAGCCAACGGTTTGAAGCGCGTTGAGTTCTTTGTGAGGGTAGAGTGCTTTCGCTTCTTCTAACAAGCCATTTTGCATCATAAGATCTACACGCTGATTGATACGGTCATATAAAACTTCTCTTTCAGCCGTTAAACCAATTTTGACAGGAGTGAAGTTTCGTTTTTCTTTAGGTTTGTTTTTAAAGTAAGAATAGGGTTGACCTGTTCCAATGCAAATAGCAAGTGCTCTTATTAATCGATGTGGATTCTCAATTTCTATAGATTCATAACTAACTTTATCAAGGTCGAGTAATTGCTTTTGAAGGCTCTCAATTCCTTCAGAAATCAATCTATTATTCAAGTTTGTTCTAACTTCTGGTGGCACATCAGGAAAGTAATCCAAGCCTTTTAGAACAGCATCAATATATAATCCACTTCCGCCAACCATGATAACAACATTGCTTTTGTTAAAAAGGGAATCTAATTGATCTAGCGCATCGCGTTCAAACTGCCCGACATTATAGTCTTCAAAAATTGATCTATTCTGAATAAAGTGATGTTTTGCGCTTGCAAGTTCTTCTTTGTCGGGCACGGCAGTACCAATACACATTTCCTTAAAAAACTGTCTAGAATCCGATGAGATGATTTCACTCTTAAAGTGTTGCGCTAATGCTATACTTAACGTTGTTTTTCCAATGGCAGTTGGGCCAACAATCACAATTAAATAGTTTTTGTTTGATTGCATCAATCGTTGAATTTTTCTCCGCAGTTAAAACAAAATTCAGCAGTGTCTTGATGGTTTTCTGAGGCACAAGTTGTACAAGATTTTGTATTTGTATCAATCTGTTTTTTTCTGTCTAGGGTTACGTATTCTGCACTGATAATTCCTGTTGGAATTGCAATTATTCCATAACCTAAAATCATAACAATAGATGCTATAAATTGTCCGAATCCAGAAACGGGTGCAATGTCACCATAACCAACAGTTGTTAGTGTAACAATAGCCCAATATACGCTTCTCGGAATACTGGTGAACCCACTATCATTACTGCCTTCAATTAAATACATAATGGTACCTAAAATAATACACAATACAACAACAGCAAATAAGAATACTGTAATTTTATTTCTACTTGCTCTTAGCGCTTTTAATAAATTGTTAGATGCTCCTAAGAATTGAACCAATTTTAATATTCTAAATACACGAAGGAGTCGTAGAGCTCTTAACGCTACAAGTGCATGTGAGCCTATTAGAAAAAACGACAAATATTTAGGGATGGTAGAAAGGAAGTCAATAACACCATAAAAACTAAAAATATATTCTTTTGGTTTTTTGATGGATACTACGCGCGCAATATATTCAATGGTGAAAAATACAGTTATAATCCATTCAATAGTATTGAGTAGTACATGGTATTCTGCGTCTATTTTATCGACGCTTTCTAACATTACAGCCAATATGCTGACTAAAATAGTGATCAATAAAACAATATCAAACAATTTTCCAGCACGTGTATCGGCTTCATAAATAATTTCATGAAGTTGATGTTTCCAATTAGAATGCTCTTTTGTTTTTTTAGACATGTTTAAATTAGAATCGAATTATTTTTTGAACTTTATTTTTTTGTAGGTAATTCTTAATAATATACCGGTTTGCTTTATTATTTTTAATAGGGGTAACCATTGATTTTAAAACCTCAATATGATTTAATTGATACTCTAAATCTACAAAACAAAAACCTAATACACTGTTATCTTCTATTAAAACAACAGATTTTTCTCCAGAAGCACGTCCTTTATCAACGATTATTAAATTCGGATTGCTAAATTCTATAGACTCAATATTCTGGGTTAGATTAAAATTATATTTTGGTTTATGTACTTTAACTTCGTTTTGAAATTTAAGGGCATTAATCAATTCATTACCTGTTTTTTCATAAGTAACAGACGTTAATAGTTTTTGAATTGTTTTCCCTTTTTTAGAAGTTTTTAAGAGGATTTTATTCATTCCCTTTTTGATGTCTTTTCCTTTTCCGATATAAAGTATGGTTCCGTTGATATCATGAATATAAAAGACACCAGGTTCAGAAGGGAGGTCGTCTAATATGGTTTGAAATTTGGAGGATAACTCCTTTTCAATTCCATGCTTTACACTACTTTTAATGATTGTCTTTTCAACATCTTTATCTATCAGTAATTTAAAAAGTTTTACCGTTGCTAAAGCATCACCTTCTGCGCGATGTCTGTTAGAAACGGGGATGCAAAGGGTTTTACATAGTTTACCCAAACTGTAAGATTCTAAATCAGGAATTAATTTCTTTGTTAAATCAACCGTACATAATGTTTCTCTTTGAAAATCAAATCCGAGGCGTCTAAATTCTGTTTGTAAAATCCGATAGTCGAACACAGTATTGTGTGCTACAATAATACAGCCTTCGGTGATTTCAACAAGTCGCTTGGCTATTTCATGAAATTTAGGAGCATTTTTAAGCATCCCAGAATTAATTCCGGTTAGGCGAACCACAAAAGGTTGTATTTCCTTTTCGGGATTTATTAATGTTATTAGTTGATCTACAATTTCATGCCCGTCAAATTTATAAACGGCAATTTCTGTAATGCCTTCTTCATTAAATTTTCCTCCAGTGGTTTCTATGTCTAGTATTGCGTACAAATCGTTTATTAAAAATTAGGAGTTTATTATTAAGAATAGTTTCTCGTTCCAAAAATAGAACTTCCAACGCGAATCATGGTACTTCCTTCTTCAATTGCAGTTTTATAATCACCGCTCATTCCCATAGAGAGTGTTGTAAGTTGTTTGTTAGGGGTAGATAATTCTTTAAAAATTTCATTTAAACTTGAAAACTCTGCTCGTACTTGGTTTTTATCCGCTGTAAAACTTGCCATTCCCATCAGTCCGACTACATTAATGTTTTCGAAAGCATTAAATTCTTCGGAATTTAAGATAGTTTTGATTTCATTTTCGGAAAGTCCAAATTTACTTTCTTCTTGAGCAATCTTTACTTGTAGTAAGCAGTTAATTACTCTATCGTGTTTTAGTGCTTGTTTGTTGATTTCTTTTAAAGTTTTTAAACTATCAACACCATGAATTAAATCTACAAAATGAGCCATGTATTTCACCTTGTTTCTTTGAAGGTGTCCGATCATGTGCCATTTAATATCTTTGGGAAGGTCTTCATGTTTATCGACCATTTCCTGAATTTTATTTTCACCAAAAATTCGTTGCCCCGCCTCATACGCCTCCAAAATATCACAAACTGGTTTTGTTTTTGAAACGGCAACTAGCGTTACGTTTTTAGGAATTTCTGATTTTAATTTTTGCAGATTATCAGTAATAGACATAGGGTGCATTTATAAAAAAAAATGGTTAAATCAAAGATACTACTTTATGAGATAAGTGCCTAAAGTTATTTAGAACTAAAAGAGGTCTAAATTAAAAAGTGTCTAAAGTTATTCTCAAATAGAAAACTTTAGACACTCTAAGTATTTTAAACTCTAATTACTCTTAAATTATTTCAATATTGAAATGATTTGAGAAGCTAATTCAGATCCAATTCTATCTTGAGCCTCTGCAGTTGCCGCTCCAATATGTGGAGATAAAGACAATGAAGAATTCATTAATAACTGAATTTCTGGTTTAGGTTCTTTTTCAAAAACATCTAAAGCTGCTTTTGCAATTTGTCCTTCTTCCAATGCTTTTACTAAAGCAACTTCATCAACAACACCACCACGAGCAGCATTTACTAAAATTGCAGAGTTTTTCATAATTTCAAATTCTGCAGCACCAATTACATATTCATCTTGTGCAGGAACGTGTAATGTGATGAAATCAGCTTGTTTTAAAACCTCTTCTTTAGAAATTGTTTGAATATCAAAATTAACGGTTTGTCCGTCAAAAAAGTCCAACTCTAAATTTACATTGTCAATAAATGGATCAAAAGCAATGACTTTCATTCCTGCTCCTAAAGCCACTTTTGCAGTTGCTTGACCAATACGACCTATTCCTAAAACACCTAATGTTTTACCTTTTAATTCAACTCCTTTTGCGTAGGCTTTTTTCAATCCTTTAAAATTAGAATCACCTTCTAAAGGCATATCTCTGTTCGAATTGTTTAAGAAACGAGCCATTCCGTAGAAGTGACCGAATACTAATTCTGCAACAGAATGAGAAGATGCAGCAGGTGTATTGATTACTTGCAATCCTTTTTCACGAGCATATTCAACATCAATATTGTCCATTCCAACACCACCACGACCGATGATTTTTAAAGAAGGACAGTTATCAATAATGTCTTTTCTTACCGTAGTTGCACTTCTTACTAAGATTACAGTAATTTCATTTTTATTGATATAATCAACCAATTGATTTTGTGCTACGGTAGTTAAAATCACTTCAAAACCTGCGTTTTCAAGATCTATAATTCCGCTTTGAGCGATACCGTCGTTTGCTAATACTTTCATTTTATAATTTATTAGGTTGTCATATTGAGCGCAGTCGAAATATCTCAATGAGATTCTTCACTTTGTTCAAAATGACAATTTATTTATTTAATTGTTTCATTGCATTCACCAATGCTTGTACACCTTCTAAAGGCATTGCATTGTAAATACTTGCTCTATAACCACCAACTGAACGGTGACCGTTAATACCACTTAATCCTGCTTCTTTTGCCAAAGTATCAAAAGTTTCTTTTTCACTTTCGTCAGTTAGTGTAAAAGTAACATTCATCAGAGAACGATCTTCTGTATTTGCTACACCTTTAAAATGCGGATTGCTGTCAATTTCATTATATAGCAACGCTGCTTTTTCTTCGTTTTGTTTTTCTACGGCTGCAACTCCACCCAAACCTTTAATCCATTCCAAAACCAACATTGATGTGTAAATTGCAAAAACAGGAGGGGTGTTATACATACTTCCTGATGAAGCATGATTTTGATAATCTAGCATTGATGGAATTTGACGTCCAGATTTTCCTAGGACGGCATCTTTTACAATGACTAATGCAGTTCCTGCAGGACCCATATTTTTTTGTGCTCCAGCATAAACGATATCAAATTTTGAAAAGTCTAATTCGCGAGAAAAAATATCAGAACTCATATCACATACTAGTGGAATATCCGTTTGTGGAAAATCTTTTATCTGTGTTCCGAAAATAGTGTTATTACTTGTTAGGTGTAAATAACTTGCATCCGAAGGAATTGAAAATTCTTTTGGAACATACGTATGGTTTTTATCTTTTGATGAGGCAACAACTTCAACATCTCCAAATAATT
>JAGLDM010000292.1 GCA_023145595.1 Flavobacteriaceae bacterium
AACCGAAAATTATTGTATTTTTAACCTGCACTAAGCATATACAAACCGTGTTACTCATTATGAATTTCCTTGCACACCTCCTACTCTCAAAAAGCAACAAAGAGTTAATGATTGGTAATTTTATTGCAGATTCCATTACAGGAAATAAATACCATCACTTTTCAGAAGGAATACAGCGAGGAATCATACACCACAGACATATTGATACTTTTACGGATGCGCATGAAATTGTTCGGAAAAGTAAACGAAGATTACACGAACGTTATGGGCATTATAACGGTGTTATAATTGACTTGTTTTATGATCATTTTTTGGCTAAAAACTGGAATGATTACTCTGCTATTCCACTTGATATTTTTTCTCGAGATTTTTACAATTTACTTCGTGATAATTTTGAAATATTGCCTGATAAAACCAAAAATATGCTCCCCTATTTAGAGAAATATGATTGGTTATATAATTATCAATTTATTGAAGGAATGGAATCCGTGTTAGACGGAATGAATAGAAGAACCAAATTAAAATCACAAATGAATTTGGCTATTGAGGATTTACAACTATACCATGCTGAATTTGAAGCTGATTTTACAGAATTTTTTAAAGATTTGACAAGTTATTCAGATCAGTTGTTAAAAGACTTATAAAAAAACTACATTTACAAAACAATCAAAATTATAAACTATGCATTCTAGATTAATCACCAGGGGTATCTTGCGGGCTGTGGCAACTTTAACAGGGATTTCTATCTTGATTTTATTTTTATGGAAAATACAATCTGTTCTTGTTTATATCATTATTGCTGCCATTCTTTCATTAATAGCCAGACCAATTGTTGGTTTTTTGAAAAATAAATTAAAACTCCCGAACATACTTGCCGTTATCATTACTATGTTGCTATTTATAAATTTGATATTCGGACTCATAAGTCTATTTATCCCACTTATATCTCAACAAGGGCAAAACCTTTCTTTACTTAATTTCAACGAATTGGTTGCAAATACCGAGTCAATAGCAAAACATTTAAACGACTATTTTTTATTTTATAATTTAGATCTTTTCAAAGAGTTAGACAATATTGATTTTTTATCAAAAATTAGGCAGGTTCCCACTTTACTTAATTCAATAATTAGTGCTTTAGGCTCTCTGAGTATTGGTTTGTTTTCTGTACTATTTATTACTTTCTTCTTTATGAAAGACAGTCATTTATTACACAACAGTCTTTTGATAATTATCCCAAATAAAAATAAAAAAAGAGTCGAAAAATCATTAAACATTATTAAAAATTTACTCTCAAGATATTTTATAGGTTTGGTTTTTCAAATAAGCATTTTATTTATAATTTATGCTGTCGTTCTTACTATTTTTGGCATTGAAAATGGTATTGTCATTGCTTTTTTATGTGCATTGCTAAATTTAATTCCGTATATAGGGCCTCTAATTGGAGGTGTTTTAATGTTGTTTTTAACAATGTCTAGTAATTTAGGACATGATTTTAAATCGGTGATTTTACCAACAACTAGTTTTGTTTTGCTTGGCTATCTTTTTGCTCAAATAATTGACAACTTTTTCAGTCAACCTTTAATCTTTTCTAAAAGCGTAAAATCACATCCTTTGGAAATATTTTTGATTATCATCATTTGTGGGCTTCTTTTTGGAGTTGTAGGAATGGTTATAGCGGTGCCTTTATACACTGCAATAAAAGTAATTTTGAAAGAGTTTTTAGCAGATAATAATATAGTCAAATCACTGACTAAAAATTTGTAATTTGAATCATTTCATTTTAAGTAAAGACATTCAGGAGTTTATAGACGAACACCTTGCTTCTTCTATTCCGAAACTGATTTTTAAAGGTTCGCCTTTTAAAGAATGTACTATTCAGGAATTAGCAGAACAAATTGAATCAAAAAACAAGTGTAAAAAAAAACTTCCAACCTGGTTCCAAGGAAAAAATATTTATTATCCGAATAAATTAAATATTGAGCAAACTTCTTCAGAAATTACGGCAAAATATAAATCCGCTTTAGTTCTTGGAGAGTCTATAATAGATTTAACTGGTGGATTTGGGGTAGATTCCTTTTATTTTTCAAAAGTGTTTAAAACGGTCGTACACTGCGAAATAAACACTTCTTTATCAGAAATTGTAGCACACAATTATAAACAATTAAACAAAAGCTCTATAAAGACCATTTCTAAAGACGGTATTGAGTTTCTTCTTTCTGATTCAAAAAAATATGACTGCATATATGTTGATCCTTCACGGCGAAATGAGACGAAAGGAAAGGTCTTTCTTTTAAATGATTGCACCCCAAATATTCCAAGATATTTAGATAAACTATTTGAACACTCAAATAATTTATTAATTAAGTACTCCCCTATTCTTGACATCAAAAGTGCTTTAAAAGAACTTAAGTTTACAAAAGAAATTCATATCGTTGCAGTAAAAAATGAAGTTAAAGAGTTGTTGTTTTTACTGGAGAAGGATTTTGATTCTGATCCAATGATAAAAACGGTGAATTTCGTTGATGAAACAGTAAGTTCCTTTAATTTTGGATATAATACCAGCAACAGTTCGGAATACTCGCTACCTCAAAAGTATTTATACGAACCAAATGCCGCTATTTTAAAATCTGGAGGGTTTCATGAAATCACCTCTAAATTCGATGTTTTTAAACTACATCAGCACTCTCATTTATACACAAACACAAATTTAATAGATTTTCCAGGAAGAAGGTTTGTTATAGAACACTGTATTTCAGCCGATAAAAAATTAATCAAAAAACACCTCCCAAAATTAAAAGCGAATGTCACTACTCGGAATTACCCACAATCAGTAAGTGAAATTCGTAAAAAGTTTAAACTTAAGGATGGAGGAGAATTTTATCTGTTTTTTACTACAAATTTAAATGATAAATTTGTAGTGTTTATCTGTAAGAAAGTTTGATAAACTCTATTTAAAGATCTGTTAGCAGCAGTTTTAAATAACCCCTAAAGATGATAAGTACTTTTTGTAATCACCCTCGGTAAACCGAGGAGGAATTTCTAATCCCAATTCTTTTTGCCGT
>JAGLDM010000293.1 GCA_023145595.1 Flavobacteriaceae bacterium
TATGGATGAACCATGTGACCAAATCAAAAAAATAATAAAGACACATGAAATACGCTGTTGGAATTGATTTAGGAGGAACTTTTGTAAAAGCGGCATTAGTTTCAGAAAGTGGAGAACTCTTACATAAGAGTAAACTCCCTATCGGATTTTCAGCAAAACAGCAGACGATTCTAAAGACTATAACACAAATCATCCAAGAAACCATTGACAAAGCAACTGCTTCAAATTTAAAAGTACAAGGAATCGGAATTGGGACTCCAGGTATTATTTATGAAGGAGTTGTTTTAGGTGGATCTGAAAATTTAGATGGTTGGGAAAACTTAGACCTTGCCACTTATTTTTCTCAAGCATTCAATCTACCTGTAAAAGTAGATAATGATGCTAATTTAATGGGACTTGGCGAATTTTATTATGGCGCGGCAAAAGGCTGTACCGACGTAGTTTTTCTAACTATTGGAACTGGCATTGGTGGCGCTATTATTATTAACGGAGCCCTATATGGAGGTTATAAAAACCGAGGTGCCGAATTAGGTCATGTTGTTGTAGAACATAGTGGTCCAGATTGTAATTGTGGTGGAAAAGGTTGCCTAGAATTGTATTCTTCAACTACTGCATTAATCAAGCAATATTCTGAAAAATCCGGAATGGCTATAGATGATTTAAGCGGTCATTATATCATAGGAAAATATCACGAAAAAGAACCTAATGCTGTTTTTTGTTTGGAAGAACACACCAAATATCTCGGACATGGAATTTCATCTTTTATCAATACATTTGCACCAGAAAAGGTGGTAATTGGTGGAGGGATTTCTGATGCCGGACAATTTTATATCGATTTAATCAAAAAAACTGCTTTCAAATACATGATGCCAGATTGCGGAAATCATACTGAAATTGTAAAAGCCACGCTTGGAAATGATGCTGGAAGTTTGGGTGCGGCTACTTTAATACTGAAATAATACTTTGTTAAGAAATCGTATTAATAAAAAGCAATATCGCTTAAATAAGTGATTCCTTATCATCAGAGGTAATACACTCCAAGAGTAAATTGGATTCAATTATAATAAAAAATTTCTTAAAACTGACTATCTTCGAGGCAGAGCCATAGAGATATTACGCCAGTTTCATTTTGGCTT
>JAGLDM010000294.1 GCA_023145595.1 Flavobacteriaceae bacterium
AATCAAAAAAACCGCTAAAAAGCGGTTTTAAATTTTATGAATTCAGTATTGATTTACATTAGTTTTTTAAACTGTTTTACAATCATTTTAGTGTAAGAATCTACAATTTCTTCGTAAGATCTAGGATCGGTAACTTTAACAGTTAAAACTCCAGCAACATGTTCTTCTTTCTTTTTGGTTAGGTCATAAGTAACCACTTCTAAAGTATAAACATTATATGATGTCGTATTAGATTCTGGTTCAATATAGATACTTCCTACATTAGAATTATAAATTCCTCCGTAAAAAGATCCAAACCCGTAATAGTGATAACTATAATTGTATAAACTGACTCCTATCCCTTCTCCGGTATTCATTTCTTTATCATAACCACCTGTAGTTGTAGTTTCAGACATTTCGATTTTACCCTTAAGACCGCTAATTACAATACTTGTAAATCCGGCGTCTTTAAGTTTCTGAATTAATTTGTCTATTTCTTCTTCAGATCTTTTTTTAGATTCTAAACTTGGGAATATTGCATGTGCTGCTTCGGCTTTAATGCCAGATTTTTCAAAACGCGCAACTAAATCTTTTTCAAACCGTTCTTTAGAATCTTTATTATTCGTTTTATTAACAATCAACACTTTTTGATTTTCTGCGGCTCCTAGGGTTTCGCCTTCCCACTGATCAAAAATTTCAACGGTAGAAACACAGTTTGTAAATAGTGAAAGAGTGATCACTAAAAGAGAAATATATTTTATTTTTTTCATTTCATTTTTGTTTAATATCGTTATTAAAACAACATCGACAAATATACAATTGTTTCTCTCATAAGAACTTTTGAGAAAAATAATATTCGTAAAAAAAAACACAAACTCAATTGTTTGTGTTTTTTATAATTTGTAAAAAGGGTTTAGTGACTAATCTTTAAATTGATCTACCACAATTTTAATATATTTTTCAGCAACTCCCGAATAACTTTGAGGGTCTTCTACTTTTACAGACACAACGCCGACTAATTGTTCACCTGCTTTTAATGATAAATTGTAAGTAACAGTTTCTAATAAATAAATATCAACAACTTTGGTTGTTGAAGAGGGTGGGATATATGAGCCGCCATAACCATAGCCATAAACTCCGCCGTAATAAGATCCGAATCCGCCATAATACCCGCCATAATGAGATGGATAATATCCTCCACCGTAATACCCGCCACTAGATGTAGTTTGAATTTGTTGGTCTTTATCTCTTAACATTGTAATGATAACTCCGTCATAACCAGCAGCTTTTACTTTGGCAGTAAATTCTTGGATTTCTTCTTCAGTTCTATCTTCTATGTATTTCTCCTCCGGAAATATTTCATGCATACCATCGGCATCAATCCCTATGTCTTCTAATGCTTTTACGAGGTCCAATTCTAATCGTTTTACATTTACTGCATTTGGAGTGTGGTGAATTACTAGAATCTTTTCGCTTTTCAGTTCCTTAAAATTTTCAGTCTTCCATTGGTCTACCACTTTTACTGATGTCCCACAGTTTGAAAAAGTTAGAGCAATTACTAAGAAACTTAAAACTAATTTTATTTTTTTCATATTTTTTTGTTGTATTTAAATTGTCTGAGCAAATATAATAATACTTTTGGTTTAAATGATTGCTTTTTTATTGCTCCCCAAAACACAGTCTTTTTTAACTAAATTTAACCTAGATGTTGCGCTTAATTAATTGAATCTGGTTTTGTGAAAAAAAGTTTAGTGACTAATTTTCAAATTGATCTACCACAATTTCAACGTATTTTTCAGTAACTTCTGAATACTCTAGAGGGTCTTTTACTTTTACAGAAACAACGCCGATTAGTTGATCGCCAGTGTTTAATGATAAGTTGTAAGTAGCTGTTTCTAATAAATAAACATCTACAAATTTGTCTGTTGAAGATGGTGGAATATATGACTCACCATAACCATACCCATAAACCCCTCCGTAATAAGATTCAAATCCGTCATAGTAACTTCCATAATGAGAAGGATAGTACTCTTTATCGGAATGTTCACTACCAGAAGTAGTTTGGAAATTTTGGTCTTTGTCCCTTAACATGGTCACTATAACACCGGTAAACCCAGCAGATTTCACTGTATCCATCAGAGTTTGTATTTCGTTATAGGTTCTTTTTTCTTTGTATTCCATGTCTGGAAGAAATTGGTGCAGCCCTACAGCTTTAACTCCCTGTATGCCCAGTTCTACTACTAAACTTATCTCTAGAAGTTTGGAGTTGTTGGGGTCAGGAGTGTTGTGAATAACTAGAATTTTTTCGCTTTTTAATTCTTGAAAATAATCTTTTTTCCATTCGTCTGCAATTTTATTTGAAGTGCCACAACTTAAAAAAATTAGAGCAACTACTAAAAAACTTAAAACTAATTTGACTTTTCTCATGTTTTATCTATTTAATTATAAAAAAAAATATTTGAGCAAATATAATAATACTTTTGTTTAATTGTATTTATTAGTGAAAAGGTTTAGTTATTAGAATATGTCTTTATATTTAAGTTAATGGCTATATTTGTTTTCAAAACTACTCGATGTTTTTAGAAGTTTCATATACAGAATGGGTTGGCTATTTGGCCTCGTTAGTTCTCATCATTTCTTTTATGATGAATAATGTGAATAAGTTGAGAATCATTAATTCGGTCGGAACATTTGTATTTGTTATTTATGGAGTTCTGCTTGGACCTGCCTGGCCCATAATAATAACTAATGCTTTTATTTTAGGATTGAATTTATATCATTTACTGATTAAAAAAGATTAGTACCTTGTGCCCTAATTAAATTTACTTTTTTGAAACGTATAATAGTCTCCGTTACGAACGATCTGGTTACTGATCAACGTGTATACAAAGTTTGCAAAACTTTGCAAGAACTTAATTATGACATTTTATTAATTGGAAGGAAATTAAGAGATAGTCCGCCAATAAAAAGACCTTACAAAACACATCGAATGCGACTCGTGTTTAATAAAGGGTTTCTTTTTTACGCTGAATATAATTTACGTCTATTTTTTAAGTTACTGTTTTCTAAAAAGACCATTTTATTGGCAAATGATTTAGATACGCTGTTGCCCAATTATTTGATTAGTAAAATTCAAAATAAAAAATTGGTATTTGATAGCCATGAGTTGTTTTCTGAAACTCCCTCTGTACAGGGTAGGTATTCTCAAAAAATATGGAGGTATTTAGAGCGGAAGTTAGTTTCAAAGCAGAATTACATGTTTGTGGTTTCAAATTCTATAGCTGTTTGGTTTGAGAATGCATATGGAGTGAAGTCTAAGGTCTTGAAAAACTTACCAACTCATAAGAATGTTAATTTTATGAACATTGAGGACAAGTATATTCTTTATCAAGGAGCGCTTAATAGAGGAAGAGGTCTGTTTGTTTTGATTGAGTCTATGCAATATGTAGAAAATATATCATTAAAGATAGCAGGAGACGGTCCGTTGAAAACTCAAATCGAAGAAAAAATCATTGAATACAATGTGCAGGATAAGGTAGAGATGTTAGGAAATATCCTTCCTGAGAGGTTAGTTGAAATTACTCAAAAAGCCACAATAGGTGTGAGTTTAGAAGAGGATTTGGGTTTGAGTTATCGGTACTCTTTGCCTAATAAACTTTTCGATTATATTCAGGCTAAAACACCGGTTTTAGGAACATATTTGCCTGAAACAAAAAATATAATTAAGACCTATGGAGTCGGTGAAGTTATTAATTCTCATTCGCCAAAGGATATAGTTTATGCTATAAATGTAATGCTTGAAAAAGGGAAGCCTTCTTTTAAAGATAATTTAGAAATAGCCGCAAAGGAATTGGTTTGGGAGAACCAAAAAGAAATATTGCTAAATGTTTTTAGAGGTATCGAGGTGGCTGATATATAGAATTTTATACAATTGGAACATGGTTACTGAAGGGGTGTCTGATAGTAGGTTTGTTTCCAGAGGTTTGTGTAGTAAAGTATATAGAAAGGAAAGGGCTTTGTTAAAAACCCGAATTTTTTTATATTTAGATATTAGAGTTATCATTGTTGATAGTTCGTAGTCATTTTTCATTAGGAAAAGTGCATTTGTTACGGCTTGTTTGGTTTTTTGTAAGTAAATATTATTCTCTTCAATTCCTAAATGATAAACGGGGTTTTCTATTACGTATATCTGACTGAACTTAAATTGAAGAAAAAAACGAGTATCAACCAAACCATATTTTGCTTGTAAAATTGGAAAATTTAGTTTTTGAGCAACTAGTTTTTTAATAGCAAAATTTGCTCCACGGACATTTAGAACAGGTTTTTTTTTCCTTTTAAGAAAGGAAACTTGCTCCTTTTTTTTTCCGTATTTCCACCTTAGTAGATGAGGTAATGGGTTGTTGTTATCATAAATAATATTACCTGCTATTATATCTTGTTCTGTTGCTTTCATTTTATGAATATAGACAGAAAGAAAGTTATTATTTACAGGCAAGACATCGGCATCTAAAAATAACAACCAGTCAAAATTTGCTTTTTCTATTAAAAAATTTCTGTTAGGTCCGTTCCCGATATTTATTTTTTGTTGAAATAATATTATGTTTGGTTTATTTATTTTTTCGATATATGCTAAATTTTGAACTCTAAATTTCGATTCAGAAGCATCGTCAGAAATAATAATTTCCCAGTCGCTTTTAATAGTTTTAAACTGTTTTTTTAAATTATTAATTAAAAGCTGAATATCATAATTGTATAAAGGAATAAGAACTGAAATCATGGACTGTTTATTGTTCGTTTTTCTGCACCACTTCAAACAAATCATTACCTTCACATTTTAGTGTTTTGTGGGGAAATTTCAAAATTAGTGCATAATCATGAGTAGCCATTAAAACGGTTTTCCCGCTTTTGTGAATTTCTTCTAGTACGTTCATCACTTCAATAGATGTACGAGGGTCTAAATTTCCTGTAGGTTCATCTGCTAAGATTAATTCAGGGTCATTTAGTAATGCTCTGGCAATAGCAATTCGTTGTTGCTCTCCACCCGATAATTCAAAAGGCATTTTAAAACCTTTTGTTAGCATCCCTACTTTTTCTAAGACTTCATTAATTTTGGCTTTAATAGCAGTAGAGTCTTTCCATCCAGTTGCTTTTAGTACAAAGCGTAAATTGTTTTCAACATTGCGGTCGTACAATAATTTAAAATCTTGAAATACAATTCCAATCTTTCTTCTTAAAAACGGAATCTGTTTTTCTTTCAAAGAATTTAAATCAAACCCAACAACAGATCCTGTTCCTTCTTGTAATTCTAAATCGCCGTATAAGGTTTTCATTAAACTGCTCTTTCCGCTTCCAGTTTTTCCAATAAGGTACACAAAATCACCTTCGTTAATATTCATGTTTACATTAGATAATACCAAATTATCTCTTTGGTGAATAGAGGCGTCACTAATAAAAAGCACAGGGTTTGACATGTTAATCGTAATTATATATCGACAAACTTAGGGATTCTATATAATCTTTCAAAAGAAATGCAGACAATAATGGCAGTCAATTTACTGGTGTGTGTTTGGGGAAATAAGATTCTGTTTTATAAATGAAAAGAATACGATGCATATTATTCTATTTTCTTTATTTTACTAAGTTGCCTTTTTTAAAATATGATTTTGTAATTGTTGATAGTATTCTTCAAAATCAACTTTAAAAACGTTGTTCATTCTGAATCGAAAACAAGACCCAAGGTCATTTTATTTCTCTTAATTATTGATAAAAAAAGGTGCGGTTAGAGTTATTTCTGTCAGTTTTCTGGTTCAGCCACAAGAACTTGTTGTCTTCAGTTTGTAGAGAGATTTAAGGTGTTGAAGGGGGCTTATTGGTTGAGGAATGGTTTTTTTGATACAATTCATAAATTGTAAATATCTTTTTAATAAAAAATAAATCTAATACGTGCAATTTCACTAAGAATAAGCGTTATTGTACTATGTATCTAATAAGTGTCGCTATATGTTAAACCCGAAAGAAATGAATTTCAAATACTGTTTGTCAACTTTTATATTTATATTTTTTATAAATTTTGGGAATGCCCAGAAATCAGCAGTTTATACAAGTGATTTTGAGGATTATAATCATGCTTTGGCACTACATAAAGAGAATTTGTATTTGGAGTCTCAAGAGATTTTTAAATCTATAAAGTTAAATTTTGGTGCAAATACGGAAACAAGAGCAAATTGCGAATATTATATTGCGAATTGTGCTGTCCGTTTAGAGCAGCAAGGCGCAGATGATTTGATGCTTACATTTGTTGAAGACTATCCGACAAGTACTAAGCAAAATGGTGCTATTTTAGATGTAGCTCAATTTTATTATAGCGCAGGAAAATATGCAAAAGCTATTAAATGGTACGGTAAAGTGGGTCAATCTAGTTTAACAAGCGCTGAAAATGAGACGTATTACTTTAATTACGGATACTCTTTATTTGCTGTTAAAAAAAGCAAAAAAGCTAAAAAATATTTCGCAAAGGTTTTAGATTCTAAGAAATATGGATCACAAGCAAAATATTATTATGGCTATATGGCTTATTCTGAAAAAGATTATGATACAGCAAATGAATATTTAGGACAACTTGTTTCTGATAGGTCTTATAAAAACAAGGTTGCTTATTATTTGGTTGATATGAGTTTTAAATCTGGTGATTTTAAGAAAGCGCTTAACCTCGGAGTTCCTTTGTTGGAAAAAACGAGAGGAGATGAATATTCTCAGTTGTCAAAAATAGTAGGAGAGAGTTATTTCAATCTAGAAAAATATGAAAAGGCTATTCCTCATTTGGAAAACTATAGAGGAACTAATGGAAGGTGGAATAATACAGATTATTACATGTTGGGCTACGCCTATTTTAAACTAGGGAGGCACGAAGATGCTATAACTTATTTTAGTAAAATTATAAGCGGAAGGGATAAAGTGGCTCAAAATGCTTATTATCATTTGGCTTTGTGTTATTTGCAACAAGATAAAAAAATGGAGGCATTGAATGCGTTTCGAGTTTCTTCAAAGATGAGTTATGATTTAGAATTGCAGCAAGATGCTTATTTGAATTATGCAAAACTAAGTTACGAAATAGGAAACCCATATAAAGAGGTTGCAGAAGTTTTACAGGGTTATTTAAAAAAATACCCGGAAACAGAGAAAACCCCTGAAATAGAAAATTTTATTGTGAGTGCCTATTTCAATTCTCAAAATTATCAAGGCGCTGTTGATTATTTAGAAGGGAAAAAGAGCGAGTCTAATAAAAATCATTTTCAAAAAGCGACGTTATTTTTAGGGATCAAACAATTTAATAGAGGTAATTTTTCTGATGCAATTGTAAGTTTCGATAAATCGTTGAAATACAATTATAATCAAAATATTTTTGCTCGAAGTTCTTATTGGATTGCTGAATCTCATTTTCGTTTAGGCCACCTTAATAAAGCTTTAAAATATTTCAACCAGTTTTATGATAATCCCGCTTCAAAAACCACTTTAGAAAATAAACAGATATATTATCAAAAAGCCTACGTTTATTTCGCTCAGAAAGAATATGTAGCTGCTGCTGCTGATTTTAAAAAATATATAAATTCAAACCCAAGCGATCGATTAAAGTTAAATGATAGTTATTCTCGTTTGGCTGATACTTATTTTGTGTCGAGGGATTATAAAAATGCGATTCAGATCTATCAAAAAATCATAAAAAATAAAGCATCAGATGCAGATTATGCGCAATTTCAAATGGCGGTGAGTCAAGGTTTTTTAAAGCAGGATGACAAGAAAATAGCATCTTTAAACGCTTTTATTCGCAATTATCCAAAATCTAGTTTTCAGGATGATGCCTATTTTGTTTTGGCTGACGAATATATAGATAGTAATCAAAACTCAAAAGCCATTGAAAAATATAATTATCTGATCTCTAATTTTGAATTTAGCCCGTTTGTGCCAAAAGCAATGCTTAAAAAAGGTGTTGTTTATTATAATACGAATCAAGATGAAAAGGCGTTAAAAGCATATAAACAGGTGGTTGTAGGTTTTCCGGACACTCCAGAAGCGAAGCGAGCCGTGGCGAGTGCGCGACAAATTTATATAGATTTAGGAAGAGTAGATGAATATGGAGAATGGGTAAAAACAGTTTCTTTTATCACGGTGTCTAATGCTGATTTGGATAATGATACATTTGAATCTGCCGAAAGTTTATATTTAAAAGGTGAGCTTCAAAAAGCGGCGTTCGGGTTTGAGAAATATTTAAAGAGTTTCCCAGAAGGAATTCACACTTTAAAGGCAAATTTCTATTTAGCGGAGTCTCTTTATTTAGAAAATGAATCCGCACAGGCTATTCCGTTTTATGAATATGTAATTAATCAGGCAAATAATGAGTTTACTGAACGGTCTTTATATAAAATGTCTGTCGCGTATTTAGAAATTGAAGATTGGTCGCATGGGATTGCTGTTTTAGAGCGATTGGAATTGGAGGCAAACGACTCTCAAAATGTGTTGTATGCTCAGTCTAACTTAATGAAAGGCTATTACGTTCAGGAGAATTATGAAAAATCAGTTGCTTATGCGGATGCCGTTCTAAACCAATCAAAAATTGATGATAAGATAAAATCGGATGCACAGATTATAATTGCACGATCAGCCTTTAAAACTAATGAGATTGAAAAAGCGAGAAGTTCATATAAAATTGTCGAAGAAATTGCAACGGGACGTTTAAAAGCAGAGGCCTTGTATTTTGATGCTTATTTTGAAAATGCTGATGGCAGTTACAGGGTGTCAAATGAAATTATTCAAAAAATAGCTTCAGATTATTCAAGTTATAAGTATTGGGGAGGTAAAAGCTTAGTGTTGATGGCGAAAAATCATTATGAATTAAATGATGCGTTTCAAGCAAGTTATATTTTAGAAAGTGTGATTTCGAGATTTTCGAAATATGAAGATGTTGTAGAGGAAGCAAAAGATGAGTTGAGGATTATAAAGAAAAGGGAAGCAGAGACTAATGATTCTGTGAAGCCAGGGTATTAATTTCATTAAGACATTGAACCTGTCGAAGCAGATTAAATTATATAAATAAAATAAAAGACAATTCTAATATTATAATGTAACGAATGAAAAAACTTATTTTAATAACCCTTGCTTTAATTATAGCACCCTCGCTATTCGCCCAAAAATTAGCAAAGGATACGCTTAAAATCGATGAGGTTATCGTGGTAAAGCCGTATACGCCAAAAATAGCAGATGCTTTCAAAATTAAGGATCGTCCAAGTATTGAAAAGCAAGACGCAAAAAAGGAAAAAGTAGAATACACCTTTCATTCATTTCCCGTGGCATCAACATTTACGCCAATAATGGGCACCGCAAAAAGAGTGGCTAAAGCAGCAAAGGAAAAGGTCTATGAAAATTATGCAGCAGGTGGTGTAGGTAATTTTGCGGCGCTATACCTAGAGGCTTTTGTGCATAAAAGTAGTAATGAATTTAATGATTTTGGTGGGCGTATTAAACATTTGTCATCTTCCGGGGGGATAAACGATGTATTAGTAGATGATGGATATTCGGGCACGAACATGGACTTGTATTATAAGCAATTAACACGTGATTACGATTGGGAAATAAAAGGAGGAGTTGGTAGTAACCGTCAAAACTGGTATGGACTGCCAAAAGATATTAGTTATACCCCTGCCTTTTTAAAAGGTTTAGATGTAGAGCAAAAATACCTAAACCTTTATACGAGTGGTGCGATTTTATTTATTGATCGTGATTTTAAAAATATCGAAATTGGGGTGAATCGTTTTTCTGATAATTATGATAGTTCGGAGTTTCATGTCGTTGCAGATGCTAAGGTGGATTTAGAAGTAGCCTATACTCTGTTCGATTCAGATGCCTCTATTGAGTATTTAAGTTCAAAATTTGAACGTGATTATGATAATAACCCTGGCACAAAATATTCTTATGTGAATTTGGGGTTTATGCCGAATTATAAAATTGAACAGGATTATTTATCTGTTAATATTGGTGCAAAAATATATTACAGTCACGATTTATCTTTAGAAAAAAACCATCTCTATTTATATCCAAATATTACAGTATCTTATAAAATGATGGAAAAGTATTTAGTTCTTGTTGGGGGTGTTACAGGTGATTTTACACAGAATACATACCAGAACTTTGCAAAAGAAAATCCTTTTATTTCTCCTACTATAAGTTTGGCGCAAACCAATGAGCAATACAATGTGTATGCAGGGTTAAAGGGTAAATTAATATCAAAAATATCTTATAATCTCACCGCATCTTATAGAAATGAAAAAGACAAAGCATTGTTTGTAAGTAATGTTTCTAAAACAAATGGAGCTGCTAGACCGGTATATAAATATCAGGCAGGGAATTCATTTGATGTTGTGTATGATGATGTTAATACGCTTAATGTTTTGGGAGGAATTAATGTTGATCTAACAGAGGAATTTAAGTTTGGAGGTGAAGTAGAATTTAATAATTATTCCGCCACAAATCAACAAGAGGCTTGGAATTTACCAACTATAAGTTCAACATTATTTGGGAATTACCACACAAAAAAATGGTATGCCGGAACTGATATTTATATGGTAGGAAATCGAAAAGATTTAATTACTCCTTTTGGAGGGGTGCCAATAGTTAAAGAATTGAGCACCTATGTGGACGTAAATCTAAATGGAGGCTATTTATTTACAGATAAAATTACTGCATTTATAAAATTCAATAATGTGTTAAGTAATAATTACGAGCGTTATTCTAACTTTGAAGTACAAGGCTTTCAAGTTTTAGTTGGAGCTCTTTACAAGTTTGATATGTAATTAATCGAACTGTAGGAACTATTTAGCATGTTGTAATAGCGTGTTTATCTTTTATGTTTTGGTTGTTTTTAGAGGTTTAAGTTGCAGGAGAAAGGGAGCAAAGTAAATTAGGTAGACAAACATCTGATTACCGTCCCTTGAAACTAGATGCAGCTTATCAAAAAAGAAACTGGCATAATGCCTCTATGGCTCTCAGGCTGTGTCGTAATTAGTTTTACCGTCATTTCGACTGAAGTGGAGAAATCTCAAAGTATTTATTTTTAAATAATAAGACATTTCAACTTCACTGTGTTTTGCTCAATATGACGTATTCTTTTAATTGTGACAAAGTCTGTCTGCCTCGAGGATGGTCAGTTTCAAGAAATTTTTTATTAAGGTTCTACTATTTAAATCATTTCCCATAAAAAAAGACTGCCTTTTCAGACAGTCTTTTTAAAATTTTATAGGAATAAAAAATTATAATACAGATTTAACTGTTTTAATAATTCTTCCTGCAATTTTATATGGATCAGCATTTGATGCTGGTCTTCTGTCTTCTAAATATCCACACCAATCGTTATTAACAACAAGAATAGGAATACGAATTGAAGCACCACGATCTGAAACACCATAACTGAAATCTGTAATAGCAGCAGTTTCGTGTAAACCAGTTAAACGTTGGTCGTTAAACTCTCCGTAAACATCAATATGCTCATTAACAACTGGACGGAACGCTTCACATATTTTCATGTAAGTGGCTTTATCTCCACAAGTTCTTAATGTTGTGTTAGAGAAGTTAGCATGCATACCAGAACCATTCCAATCACCTTTAATTGGTTTTGGGTGGTATTCAATATAGTAACCATACTTTTCAGTCAATCTATCTAATAGGTAGCGACCAATCCAAATTTCATCTCCTGCTAATTTTGCTCCTTTAGCAAATAATTGGAATTCCCATTGTCCAGCAGCAACTTCTTGGTTAATACCTTCAAAGTTCAACCCTGCGTCAATACATAAATCAGCATGTTCTTCAACTAATTCTCTTCCAAAAGTGTTTTTACCTCCAACAGAACAGTAGTACATACCTTGTGGTCCAGGGTATCCTCCAATAGGGAATCCTAAAGGTAGTTGAGTTTCTGTATCCATAATAAAGTATTCTTGTTCAAAGCCGAACCAAAAATCATTATCATCATCATCAATAGTTGCTCTACCGTTACTTGGGTGTGGAGTTCCATCAGTATTCATTACCTCTGTCATTACCAAATAACCGTTGATACGATCTGGATCAACATAAATAGCAACAGGCTTTAAAATACAATCAGAAGATCCTCCTTCAGCTTGTTGTGTTGATGAACCATCAAAAGACCAATCTTTTAATTCTTCAATTGTTCCTTGAAAATTTTCGTGTTCTTCTACTTTTGTTTTGCTTCTTAGGTTTTGTGTTGGCTTGTAGCCGTCTAACCAAATGTACTCTAATTTTATTTTAGCCATAATGATATTAAATTAATTTAAAAAAATATGTTGCAAATATATAAAAAAAACGGGATTGTATGTAAATTTAAGGGGTGGTTTTATTCATTTAAGTTTTATTTTTGTGAATACCCTATTTTATTTGGGGTTGAATTTTTGTAATAGCATTTATTAAAGTATTAATCGTTATCTTCGCAACAAATAATGTTTGATATGTCGATAGTAAGATTTAACGCTTTAAGAAAGGGACAAAATAGAAAACCAGTACAATTTGTAGAAGAAAATAAGAGGTCAGAGATTTTCGGTAAAAATGTGTTTAGTAAAACAAAAATGAGGAAGTTTCTTTCTAAGGAGGCTTATTTAAGCGTTGTAAATGCTATTGATAAAGGTGGTAAAATTGATAGAAAAATCGCAGAGTCAATTGCTGCAGGGATGAAAGAATGGGCCTTGCAAAAAGGCGCTACTCATTATACGCATTGGTTTCAGCCATTAACGGGGTTAACTGCTGAAAAGCACGATGCTTTTTTTGAAACAGTAGATTCAGATACTGCAATTGAAAGATTTGGTGGGTCAAAACTGGTACAGCAAGAGCCAGATGCTTCAAGTTTCCCTAATGGCGGAATTCGAAATACTTTTGAAGCACGAGGCTATACCGCTTGGGACCCAACATCGCCTGCATTTATATATGGAACCACATTATATATTCCAACTGTATTTGTGTCATATACAGGAGAGGCTTTAGATTATAAAACGCCTTTGTTAAGAGCAATAGGCGCTATTGATAAGAGCGCTACAGCAATCTGTAAATATTTTGATAAGAACGTAAAGAAAGTGCAATCTTCCTTAGGGTGGGAGCAAGAATATTTTTTGGTAGACAGTGCTTTAGCTTCATCAAGGATAGATATTATGTTAACGGGAAGAACATTACTCGGGCATTCTTCCGCAAAAGGGCAGCAATTAGAGGATCATTATTTTGGAACTATACCAAGTAGAGCGATGGCTTTTATGCGCGAGTTAGAAACTGAATGTATGTTACTCGGAATTCCAGTTAAAACAAGACATAATGAAGTAGCACCAAATCAGTTTGAACTAGCTCCTATATATGAAGAAACAAATTTGGCTGTTGATCATAATTCTTTATTAATGGATATTATGCCACGGGTGGCAAAACGACATAATTTTAAAGTATTGACACATGAAAAACCTTTTAAAGGTGTAAATGGGTCGGGAAAACATAATAATTGGTCTTTAACAACCGATTCGGGTGTTAATCTATTAAGTCCAGGAAAGACTCCGATGAGCAACCTTCAGTTTTTAACCTTTTTTGTTAATACCATAAAGGCAGTAAATGATAATGAAGAACTAATTAGAGCAACAGTTGCTAGTGCAGGAAATGATCATAGGTTAGGGGCTAAAGAAGCGCCACCAACTATTATTTCAGTTTTTATTGGAGATCAGTTAACTGCTGTTTTGAAAGAATTAGAAAAAGTAACAAAAGGGAAATTGTCCCCCGAGGAAAAAACAGATTTAAAATTAAATGTTGTAGGAAAAATCCCTGAAATTTTATTAGATAATACTGATAGAAATAGAACCTCTCCATTCGCATTTACAGGAAATAAATTTGAATTTAGGGC
>JAGLDM010000295.1 GCA_023145595.1 Flavobacteriaceae bacterium
AAAAAAACATTGAATTACCTAAAACACAATTTAGATCTGCGTTAAACGGAATGTTGTTTCAAGAGGCAAATACAAAAACAGATCAGTTATCAGATTTAAAAACAGCCACGAAAACGAGTCCGACAAAAAAGGAGTTGAGGGATCTTATCTTTGCTTCAAAAATATGCAAGCACACCAAGTCAAATACAATCGTTTTTGCAAAAAACAATCAGTTATTAGCAAGTGGTACTGGTCAAACAAGTAGAGTTGACGCATTGAATCAGGCCGTTGAAAAAGCAAAGCATTTTGGGTTTGATTTAAAGGGTTCTGTTATGGCAAGTGATGCTTTCTTTCCTTTTCCAGATTGTGTAGAGATTGCAGATGATGCAGGGATATCAGCAGTAATACAGCCTGGAGGTTCTATTAAAGATCAATTGTCTATAGATTATTGCAATGAAAATGATTTATCAATGGTAATGACAGGAACACGTCATTTTAAACATTAATTTCGTTATATTTGTACAATAACTCCAATAATTAGACTGTATATGGGCTTTTTCGACTTTATGACTGAAGATATCGCTATTGATTTAGGGACTGCAAACACATTAATTATTCACGAAGGTAAGGTAGTGGTTGATGAACCATCAATTGTTGCTAGAGATCGTTCTTCGGGTAAAATCATTGCAACTGGCAAAAGAGCCAATATGATGCAAGGAAAAACTCATGAAAATATTAAAACAATTCGTCCGTTAAAAGATGGTGTAATTGCAGATTTTGAGGCTTCTGAGCAAATGATAAAAGAGTTTGTCAGAAATATTCCGACCATTAAAAATAAATACTGGACACCTTCATTGCGAATGGTTATTTGTATTCCTTCTGGAATTACAGAAGTTGAAAAACGTGCTGTTCGTGACTCTGCAGAGCATATGAACGCCAAGGAGATTTATTTAATTTACGAACCAATGGCAGCAGCAATAGGTATTGGCGTAGATATCAGCCAGCCAAAAGGTAATATGGTTATTGATATAGGAGGAGGTACAACAGAAATAGCGGTAATTGCTTTAGGCGGAATTGTATGTGATAATTCGATTAAGGTGGCAGGAGATGTTTTTACGAATAATATTATTCAGTACATGCGAACGCAGCATAACTTATCTGTGGGAGAGCGAACAGGAGAAAATATAAAAATAGCAATCGGTTCTGCTATCGAAGATTTAGAAGATCCACCGGAAGACATGATGGTTCAAGGGCGAGACTTGTTAAGTGGAAAACCAAAACAGGTACAGGTTTCTTATAGGGAAATTGCGAAGGCATTAGATAAGTCTGTTAACGCTATTGAAGAAGCGGTAATGAGTACGCTATCTCAAACGCCGCCAGAATTATCTGCGGATATTTATAATACAGGTATTTATTTAGC
>JAGLDM010000296.1 GCA_023145595.1 Flavobacteriaceae bacterium
ATAGTGTAGAAACAATTGTTTTCACATTGTTTTTCTTGCGGACAAACTCTACCACAAACCGCGGGCAAAGAACTTGCTTCTTTAATTACAGATGCTGCTTCAAGAAAATTACCTATCTCAATATTTTTAATAAATTTTGGAATAAAAATCTCAACAGGACATCCAGAGATACACGTAGGATCAGGACAGTCAATACATCTCTGAGCTTCTTCCATGGCTAGCTGAGCGGTTAACCCTAAATTAACTTCAAGCCCATTGCCGCTCCGTATAACTGCATCCTGAGAAGGCATTGAAGTTCTAATAAGTTTCGTTCTATCTTTTGATTTTATTGTCTTTCTAATTTTAGCTCTCCATTCTTGAGCTCTTTCTTTTTTATAAAAATCTTTTAGATTTTCCATGTGATTAGCATTTTGATAAAGAGGATTAGTGTTTTTGAGATCTACATTTTTTATACGCTTTGGTTTCTTCGTCTTTGAAACCAGATAATCTCATTAGCATCTCGTCGAAATCAACCAAATGAGCATCAAACTCCGGTCCATCAATACAAACAAATTTTGTTTGACCATCGATAGATATTCTACAAGCACCACACATCCCAGTTCCATCAACCATAATTGTGTTTAAACTCGCCATTGTTTTAATTCCGTATTTTTTTGTTGTAAGGGATGCGAATTTCATCATCACAGCAGGGCCGATAGTAATTGCTAAATCAACTTTTTCTTTTTTGATGACTTCTTCCATACCATAAGTAACCAATCCTTTTTCTCCATACGACCCATCGTCGGTCATTATAATAACTTCATCAGAATATGCCCTAATCTGATCCTCGAGAATAATAAATTCTTTGCTACGAGCAGCCAGAACAGTTACAACTCTATTACCTGCTTTTTTGAAACCTTCTATTATTGGTAGTAGTGGAGCAGCACCCACTCCTCCGGCAGCGGCCAACACAGTCCCTACTTTTTCTATATGAGTTGCTTCACCCAAAGGACCAGCAAGATCGGTTATCTCATCACCTACATTCAAAGAAATAATCTTATCAGAAGTAACTCCAACGCGTTGAATTATTAAATCTATTGTTCCATTTTCTTTATTGGCTCCAGCAATGGTAAGAGGTATCCTCTCCCCTTTCTCGCCAATTTTAACCATAACAAAATGTCCGGGCTTTCTATTTCTTGCAATGTCTGGTGCGTGGATTACCAGCTTAACTACATTTTCGGAAAAATGCTCTTTAGCAACTATTTTATTCATTGGATTAATTCTTAAATTCTTGATTTTATAAAAATACTATAAAACAAATACAAAGCTTATGACAATGGTTGTTTTTTGTTGTTTTTTTTAAATACTGCAATTCCATAGGTAATTGAGATACGTTGTAAAACTCCATAAATTCAACTTCCTGGTGTATTCACCAAAATCATTAAAGCGATGATAAGCCTCTTAAAAACATCGAGCGCAACTAATCTTTTTACCACGGTCATTGAACTTGTTTTTTTAATCCAACTTTATGCCCCGCTATTGCATAGTAAAGAATAAAAATATAACATGGAAATAAAATCCAATAACTACTCGTAGAGGCTTGTGCTAAAGCAGTTGCTCCATCAATTCCTTGAGCAATTAATTCTGCTTTATTACCATCAACAAAATCACCATATAAAGGAGGAATAATTGCTCCACCAGAAATTGCCATAATCAATAAAGCTGATGCTGTTTTGGTAAATTTACCTAAACCTGCTAATGTTAACGGCCATATTGCAGGCCAAACCAATGCGTTTGCAAGACCCAAAGCCGCTACAAAATATACCGAGGTAATACCTGATGTGAAAATAATACATGCTGTAAATACAATACCTAATACCGCACTTATCTTCAAGGCCAAATCTTGTTTTAAATATTTAGGAATTAATAAGGCTCCTACGGCATACATTGCTACCATTGCAAACAATGTGTACATGGTAAAGTATTTTGCTTCTGCCACAGGAATACCAATTGATATACCATAATTAATAATGGTATCTCCGGCTACAACCTCTACTCCAACATATAAGAATAATGCTAATACTCCCAACCACAAATGTGGAAATTGGAAAATACTTGTTTTTACAGACTCACCATCTTTTGCTTCTTCCATCGGCTCAGCTTCTACATGAGGAAGTGGTGCTTTTCTAATTAAAACACCTAATACAACTAACACAACTGCCATAATTATATAAGGAGTCACAACACTATCAGCCATAGCATCTAACATCGAGTTCTTTTCTTCTAAGGAAACGGTGCCTAATTTTTCATTAACCTCATCAATTCCCGATAATAATAATGCTCCAAAAATAACAGACCCTAATGCACCCGCTACTTTATTCGCAATCCCCATAATAGAAATTCGTCTTGCGGCACTTTCAATAGGTCCTAATATTGTTATATATGGATTAGATGCTGTTTGCAACAATGTCATACCTAGACCTTGAATAAAAATTGCAGCTAAAAACATCCAATAAACTCTTGCTTCTGCTGCCGGAATGAATACTAATGCCCCTAGTGCCATCACAACTAATCCAAGCGCCATTCCATTTCTAAATCCAATTTTTTTAATTATATAGGATGCTGGCAATGCCATTACTACAAATGAAATATAAGATGCAGAGGCTACTAAATAGGCTTGAGAATCTGTCAATTCATTTATTGTTTTCATAAATGGAATTAAAGCTCCATTGATCCAAGTAACAAATCCGAAAATAAAAAATAGCCCTGCTATAATGGCTATTGGAATAAATGTGCTTTTTGATTGATCTTTTGTTGCGTTCATTGGCCCGCTAGTTTTAATATTAAAAAGTTGATTATTCAGATATGATTTTATATCCAAAAAATATCTCGCTAAAGTAATCATTTAAGGGTGTTCAAAAAAATATCTACTACCAAAATTGGCGACATACACTTACTGATTTTGGTGCAGGCGGAAGTTGATCCCCATTTTATGATGCCCTTAAATTCATTTTTTCGATTTATTTAAATTATACCAACAGGTCTTATTAACAGCCCTCTTGACTTCATCTCTTTTAATATAAACCACTCTTGTTTTTACCTTATAAAATCTTGAAACTTATATTCGATTCAAATTTCCGTTATTCTTTTAAGTATTTTATATATTTGCGTAACTTTTCAAATAAATTATGGCATATAAAAGAGTATTACTAAAATTGAGTGGAGAAGCATTAATGGGTGATCGCGATTACGGAATTGACCCAAAACGATTGGCTGAATATGCAGAAGAAATCAAGGAAGTTGCTGAATTGGGTGTTGAAATTGGTATTGTTATTGGTGGTGGTAATATTTTTAGAGGTGTTGCAGGAGCTAGCAATGGAATGGATCGAGTTCAAGCAGATTATATGGGAATGCTAGCAACGGTAATTAACGGTTTGGCTTTACAAAGTGCTTTAGAAGACGCAAATGTACAAACGAGATTACAAACAGCTCTTAAAATTGAAGCTGTTGCAGAGCCTTATATTAAGCGTAGAGCAGTTCGTCATTTAGAAAAAGGTCGTGTTGTTATTTTTAGTGCTGGAACTGGAAACCCTTTTTTCACTACAGATTCTGCTGCTGTTTTAAGAGGAATCGAAATTAATGCCGAAGTCATTCTAAAAGGAACCCGTGTTGAAGGAATTTATGATTCCAATCCGGAAGAAAATAGTAATGCTAAAAAATTCTCTAATTTAACTTTTGACGACGTCTTAAAAAAAGGCTTAAAGGTGATGGATACTACCGCTTTTACTCTAAGTCAAGAAAATAAATTACCTATTATCGTTTTTGACATGAATACGCCAGGTAATTTAATGAAAGTAATTTCAGGAGAAAAAATAGGTACAATTGTTGAAAATTAAAATAGGAGACAAATGAATGAAGAAATTGAATTTATCCTTGATTCTGCAAAAGAGCAAATGGAAAATGCGCTCTTGCATTTAGAGAAGGAACTGCGAAATATTAGAGCAGGAAAAGCAACACCTTCTATGCTAGCAGGAATCTCTGTTGATTATTATGGTGCCAAAACACCCCTTTCTCAAGTAGCAAATGTAAATTCTCCAGATGCTAGAACAATTTCTGTTCAACCTTGGGAAAAATCAATGCTGCAAGAAATTGAAAGAAGTATCATGATTGCTAACATAGGATTTAACCCTATGAATAATGGCGAATTGATTATCATTAACGTTCCTCCCTTAACAGAAGAACGAAGAAAACAATTAGCAAAGCAAGCAAAATCTGAAACAGAACATGACAAAGTAAGCGTAAGGAATGCTAGAAAAGATGCTAATAACGAAATAAAAAAAACAGATGCTTCTGAAGATATAAAATCAAATGCTGAAGCAACTATTCAAGATCTTACGAATAAATACATTAAAATAATTGATGAAATGTACATTAAAAAAGAAATTGACATAATGAAGGTTTAATCCTTATTTAGAATCAAAAAAAAACCGCTACTAGCGGTTTTTTTTTGATTCTAACTCAATTCTTTTGGTATCTTTGCGTTAAATTTTTTTAATGAATTTCTGGACTAAACTTTCCCGTTTTATCATAAAACGTCGCTTCCTTATTCTAATATTTATTGGCGTAGTTACCTATTTTTTGGCGCTACAAACCAAACACCTTCAATTTTCTTATACAGAGGCTAACCTGCTACCTGCTAATCATAAGGTAAATGTTGAATATGACCAATTTTTAGATATTTTTGGTGAAGAAGGAAATGTGATGATTATAGGGGTGAAAGATTCTACTATTTTCAATCCTGAAAAATTTAATAATTGGACAAAATTAGCAAAAGAAATTAATGCGTTTGCTGAAATTGAGTCTGCTATTTCAATAGGAGATATTAAAAAATTAGTTAGAGATGACAAAAATAAAAAGTTTGCTCTAGAACCTATTTTCAACGGAACGCCTTCTACACCTGCAGATATTGACGAAATAAAAAAAGAACTTTTTGTCAACTTGCCTTTTTATGATAATATTCTATACAACAAGGATTCCGAGACGATACAAACTATTGTTTACGTTAAAAAAAGCATTGTAAATACTAAAAACAGAAGCGAATTTATCTTAAATAAGTTTAACAAAGCTATTAAACAATTCGAACTCGAAAACGATATTGATATTCATGTGTCTGGACTACCATTTGTCCGTACCATGAATGCTCAAAACATCAAAAGTGAAATGAAATTATTTGTGATTTTAGCATTGCTTGTCACAGGACTTATTTTCTTTATCTTTTTCAAATCATTTAGAGCAACCTTTATCACATTAATTATTGTTGGAATTGGTGTTACTTGGGCTTTCGGACTTATAGGTTTATTCCGTTTCGAAATATCCATTTTAATGGCGCTCATTCCGCCTTTAATTATTGTTATAAGCGTCCCTAACGCTATTTTCTTAATCAACAAATACCAACAGGAAATAAAACTTCATGGTAATCAAGCAAGAAGTTTACAGCGTGTTGTTTCAAAAGTAGGGAACGCAACTTTATTAACAAACATCACTACCGCCTCTGGCTTTGCAACATTTATATTTACTAAAAGTTCTATTTTGGTTGAATTCGGGATAATGGCTTCTATCAATATCATTGCAGTATTCTTACTTGCATTATTAATTATCCCCATAATTTATAGTCTTTTACCTGTTCCTAAGGAAAAACATTTAAAGCATTTGGACAGAAAATGGATGGGTGGCATCATAAATTGGATGGAAAACACAGTCCGCCACCGACGATTTTCAATTTATGCAATATCAGTAGGCCTCATTATTGCTAGTCTAATTGGCCTTTTTCAAATGCAAATTTCTGGGAGTTTAATTGATGACATGCCTAAAGACAAAGAGTTTTATACTGACATTCAGTTTTTTGAAGAAGAGTTTGGAGGAATAATGCCTATAGAAATTCTTATTGACACTAAGAAGCCTAAAGGTGTCATGAAATTAAAAACACTTAAAAAAATTGAAAAACTAAATGAGACTATTGATGAAATACCCGAATTATCAAAATCTGTTTCTATAACTAATTTAGTTAAATACTTAAGACAAGCATACTATAACGGCATTCCAAAATACTATCAATTACCTACCAACCAAGATAAAAACTTTATCCTATCCTATGCGCGAAATGCTGGAAAAGAAACTAATATGCTGAAAAATTTTGTAGATTCTACTGGGCAATATGCTCGCGTAACTACCTATATTAAAGATGTTAGTAAGGAGCGAATGGAAACGATAGAAAGTCGCCTTCTCTCTAAAGCCCAAAAAGAATTTGATTCAGAGCATTATAATGTAACTTTAACAGGAAAGGCCTTAGTCTTTCTAAAAGGTACTACGTATTTAATCAACAACCTAGTTCTTTCATTAAGTTTAGCAATTTTTTTAATTGCCCTTTTTATGGCTTTTATGTTTAGATCCTTTAAAATGATTGTTATTTCTATAGTACCAAACATGCTTCCTTTATTAATAACTGCGGGGCTAATGGGTTATTTTGGCATCCCTCTTAAACCTTCTACCATACTGGTATTTAGTATTGCATTTGGTATTTCTGTAGATGACACCATCCACTTTTTAGCAAAATACAGGCAAGAATTACAGACTAATAATTGGAAAGTGAAAAAATCTGTGTATGCCGCTTTACGAGAAACTGGGGTAAGCATGTTCTACACCTCTATTGTCCTTTTCTTCGGATTCTTGGTTTTTACAATTTCAAGTTTTGGAGGTACAAAAGCCTTAGGAGGATTGGTGTCTATTACTTTATTGTTTGCAATGTCCTCTAATCTATTGTTATTACCATCCCTACTCTTAACCTTAGAGTCTAAAATCGCGAATAAAAAAACCTTAAAAAAACCAACGATCCCAATTTTACCCTTAGAAGGCTAGACTATTAATAATTTCTATTAGAGCAAACAATGTTTTTTATCATTGAATACATTTGCTACATTTGTTTTACAAACAAATAACACCTAGAAATGAACAATATACGAACGCTACTAAACTCAGATGGTAACTCGCAAAAAACACAAATTAAAGGGTGGGTTAAATCCTTTAGAAGCAACCGTTTTATTGCTATAAATGATGGCTCTACCATTAATAATATTCAATGTGTTATAGATTTTGAAAACACAAATGAATCAATTCTAAAACGCATCACAACTGGAGCTGCTTTATCCGTTAATGGGATATTGACAAAAAGTCAAGGTCGTGGGCAAAAAGTTGAAATTCAAGTTTCTGAAATTGAAATTTTAGGTGACTCAAACCCAGAAGAATATCCTATTCAGCCTAAAAAACACAGTTTAGAATTTTTAAGAGAGAATGCACATTTAAGAATTCGGACAAACACTTTTGGAGCCGTAATGCGCTTGCGTTCTGCCTTGTCTTTTGCCGTTCATGAATATTTTACAGAAAATGGTTTTTATAATTTTCACGCTCCAATTATCACAGGTTCTGATGCAGAGGGGGCTGGAGAAATGTTTAAAGTAACCGCTTTAAACCCTGAAAATCTCCCACGTACTGAAGACGGTAAAATTGATTACAGCCAAGATTTCTTCGGAAAAGAAACTAACCTAACAGTGTCTGGTCAACTAGAAGCAGAAACTTATGCAATGGCACTGGGAAAAGTCTATACATTTGGACCAACTTTTAGAGCGGAGAATTCAAATACTACTAGGCATTTAGCAGAATTTTGGATGATTGAACCAGAAATGGCTTTTCACGATTTGGACATGAATATGGATTTAGCCGAAGATTTTATCAAATCTGTAATCAAAAAAGTAATGACTACTTGCAAAGATGATTTAGAATTTTTAGAAAACAGATTGTTACAAGAAGAAAAATCGAAACCGGCCAACCAACGCAGTGAAATGGCTTTGCTAGAAAAATTGAATTTCGTTTCTGAAAACGAGTTTAAAAGGGTGAGTTATACAGAGGCTTTTGATATTTTAAGAAATTGCAAACCCAATAAAAAGAAAAAATTCCAATTCCCAATTAATGAATGGGGGGTAGATTTACAAAGTGAACATGAACGTTTTTTAGTTGAAAAACATTTTAAATGTCCTGTAATTTTATTTGATTACCCAGCAGGAATCAAAGCATTTTATATGCGTTTAAATGATGACGGCAAAACAGTAAGAGCCATGGATGTCTTATTTCCTGGTATCGGTGAAATAGTTGGTGGTGCGCAACGAGAAGAACGTCTTGATGTGCTACAAAGCAAAATGGCAGCGCTTGGAATTGAGGAAAAAGAATTATGGTGGTATTTAGAAACTAGAAAATTTGGAACCGCAGTTCATAGTGGATTTGGTCTTGGATTTGAACGCTTAGTTCAATTTGTTACGGGTATGGGGAATATTAGAGATGTAATTCCGTTTCCTAGAACTCCACAAAATGCAGAATTCTAATAAATAAAATCTAATTTCATATCTCTCTTTTTTTCGTAAATTTAACCAATGTTAAAACAATCATTACAATATAAACTTTTACAAAAGTTATCTCCACAGCAGATTCAATTGATGAAATTGATTCAGCTACCTACACAAGCGTTTGAACAACGCTTAAAAGAAGAAATTGATGAAAATGAACTTTTAGAATCTGGCAAAGAGGATGAAAATGAATTCAATGAGGATGACGATAACGAGTATGGGGATGATGGTACTGAAACCATCGATGCTGAAGATATTAATATTGATGAGTATTTAAGTGATGATGAGATTCCATCATACAAAACACAAACAAATAACTATTCTCCTGATGATGACGATAAGCAGATTCCATATGCTGGTGGCACTACTTTTAATCAACACTTATTAAGTCAATTAAGAACGTTCACTCTCACAGAACAAGAAGAAATTATTGCAGAATTTTTAATTGGCAGTATTGACGAAAGCGGTTATATTAGAAGAGATCTTTATGACTTAGTAGATGATTTAGCATTTACTCAAAATACAATAACCTCTAAGGAAGAAGTCTTAAAGGTTCTTAAAGTCGTTCACGAATTTGACCCTGCAGGCGTTGGTGCTAGAGATTTACAAGAATGCTTATTAATTCAACTTAAGAGAAAATCAACAAACGCTATAAGAGATTTAAGCATCCAGATTTTAGAAAAAGCATTTGATGCGTATTCCAAAAAGCATTATAACAAATTATTCCTGAAATTTAACTGTAACGAAGATCTATTAAGAGAGGTTAATACAGAGATTCTAAAATTAAATCCGAAACCTGGTGGTGGATATGCTGGCAATAATAAAATTGCAGAACAAATTATCCCTGACTTTACAATTTTGATTGTTGAAGGTGAATTAGAATTGAGTTTAAACGCAAGAAATGCCCCCGAATTAAGAATATCATCAGAATATAATAACATGATGAAGGGTTATAAAGAGACTAAAAATAAAACCAAGTCTCAGAAAGACACCATTCAATTTATCAAACAGCGATTAGATGCGGCAAAGTGGTTTATTGATGCCATTAAGCAACGGCAACAAACTTTAATGCTTACCATGAATGCTATTATGCAATTTCAATCAGAATATTTTTTGACCGGAGATGAGCGTAAACTAAAACCTATGATTTTAAAAGATATAGCAGAAACCATTCAAATGGATATTTCTACTGTTTCTCGGGTTGCAAGCAGTAAATATGTTTCAACTCCTTACGGCACCAAATTGATAAAAACATTCTTTTCGGAGTCCATGAAAAATGATAAGGGAGAAGAAATTTCTACAAAAAGAATAAAAAAGATTTTAGAAACTGTCGTTTTAGAAGAAGACAAAAAGAAACCTATGACCGATGATAAACTTGCTCTAATTCTAAAAGAAAAAGGATATCCTATTGCTCGAAGAACAATTGCAAAATATAGAGAACAATTAGATATTCCTGTTGCTAGACTCCGCAAAAAAATATAAGTTATGAAATTTTTTAAACTTATTTCTTATGTTTTCCACCCTATCTTAGTTCCTATTGTAGGCTCACTCTTATTCTTTATTTTACTACCACGTCATACAGATAAAGGAGTGGAAACAACAATTCTTCTAGCAGTATTTATAGGGACTTACATTATACCTTTAGTCTTTTTATCATTTCTGAAAAAATCAAAAGCAATAGAAACTTATGAGTTAAAAACAGTAGGTGAGCGGAAATTCCCCATATTATTTACAATAATACTACTCTATTTATTATCAATCTTTATTAAAAAATATAATCCTGCTTTAGACTTAGCTTTCTTTTATTATGGAATGCAATTTTCTCTGTTATTTAGTGTTGGATTACTTTATATTAAATTTAAGACTAGTTTGCATATGCTCGGAATTGGTGGCCTTTTTTCTTTTTTCGTGCTATTCAGTTATAGGTATCAAATCAATCTATTGCTATTGCTGTCATTTTTTTCCATCAGCGCAGGACTCATTGCTAGTTCAAGACTGTATCTGAAAGCACATACTAGAAAGGAATTGATTTGGGGGTTTTTCATAGGGGCTATTGGTCAAAGCATCTATTTCTTTTCAATTTACAATATATAGAAAATTAACCCTGCATTAATCTGCCTCAACTCAATAGGGTTTCCAGTTGTTGTATTTGACCCCGCTTTAAACATATTATTGAGTCCATAATAAAAACTTGCGTTTATACTTCCATACCCTGCAGAAAATGACAGTCCATATTGAAATTTTTCAATTGCATGAATACCGTGATACATAAATTCACCCGAATTACCCTTGAATTCCGATCTACTAGAAATAACATACCCTAGTTTCATACCTGCATAAACTCTCCAAAAAGTGTATTTAGTTGCTGTTGATGTCCGCCAGCGAAAATGTATAGGCATCTCCACCATTTGGATTAACCATTTATTGGTGTCAAATTCATCATAGGGTATAACCTCAAATACCGACTCTCCTAGACTTTCACTAACCTTTAAATTATGTCTATAACTTCTCAAAGAGTACCCTAAACCAACACCTAGGCCTACATTCCGCCTCTTGTTAAGTGGTATGTCTCGCATATATCCCAACGCAACCCCTCCAGACATGCTATTCGTTAGAAATCCATCTGGATGCTTCACTAGACCATTATAATCTATTGAAAGATAAAACTGATCTTCAAAATATTTGTCGTCAACAAAGGTGGTGTCAATTTGCCCAAAAGACAGTTTTACGCAAAATAAAAACAAATAAATAAAATGATATTTCTTTAACATAATACAAATATAACATAACTAAAAACGGCAACCATTCTCATGGTTGCCGTTTTTTAATATTAATTAGTAAAATAGAGTTTATTCTACTTCACCACGTCTTGCAGAATACGTTATTTTCAACGCATTAATTGCTCTCAACTCTTTTTTAATATCATTAATAGTACCTACACTACACTTTACATCTGCCTTAATCATGGTAGTCATATAATCCCGTTCATCTTCATTTACTCCTTCACGAGCAGCGAAAATAAAACTACGTACTTCTTTTATATCCGATATTTTATCGTTCAATTGAATCTTATCACCTTTTCCATAAGCAGCCTCATCTTTCGCTTCACCTACATAAATGTAACTAATCAATCTTTTATCCTGTAATTTCTTGATTTCAGTTGCAGTTGGAATAGTTTGAGCCACCATAACAGAGGTTTCTCGCATCGTTGTTGCCACCATAAAAAAGAACAGTAACATAAATACAATATCAGGTAAAGATGACGTGTTAATTGCCGGTAATCCTTTTTTCTTTTTATTAAACTTCGACATGTTCTATGCTTTATAATTATTGATTTTCAGATTCAGAAATAATTTCTGGATA
>JAGLDM010000297.1 GCA_023145595.1 Flavobacteriaceae bacterium
TTTCATAAAGGGAAATTGCTTTTTCGTAGTTCCCGTCTTTATACAAGTCGTTGGCTTTATTAAATAACTCATCAACCGATTGAGAAAAACCAATGGTAACAAAAAACCCAAATGCTATTAAAATAAGTTTCTTCATCTAAATCTGTTTATCAATTTTAGCAATGACCATTTTTGCCTTTTCATACTCTTCTCGCATCATTGTATCTGTAACAGGTGTGTAACGTGCAAAATCACAATCGTCTAAGACTGAAATAAAATCAGTAATGATTTCAGAATCAACATTTCTTTTCTGCAGTATTTCCACGATATTTTCTTTACTTATTTCTGAAGTTTCAATTTGCAATGTTGCTTTTAAGTAATTGTGAAGTGCTTTTTCTAAAGAGATATAAAACGCTTCTTTTTTTCCTAAATTTTTCTTTGCTTTCGATAAATATTTTCGTGCTAATTTATTGGCTCGCCTTAATTTGTTCCCAACAATATCTCCTGCTCTTTTGGCTCTTTTATTACCAACAAATATTCCAATTGGAATTGCTAAAAGCGGTAACAATAATAAAATATAAAACAAGTTCGATTTAAAGAATTGTTCTGGTTCTTTTACCCTAAAAGTAGTTCTATGATGGATGTATCTAAAGTCAGCATCAGTAGATAAAACCGTTTGTTTTAGAATGGTGTTTTCTCCAGAAATAACTTTTCCTGCAATTGCTTTCCCTTCGGTAACATCAATAATTAATGGATCTGTAGTAATCGTTTTATACGCTTTTTCCTTCAAACTAAAATACGAAAATGAAACTCCCGGAATTTTATATTTTCCTTTAAACTCAGGTACAATTGTGTATGAATCTGAGATTGAACCCGTCAATCCTCGTAAAGTTGTTTTAACCTTTTCTGAATGTTCTGGTGTGTAAACTTCAAGTTCTTTAGGCGTTTCAATTTTTGGTAGTTCAAATAATTTTAAATTTCCTTTTCCAGAAACCTTAACATTAACCTGTGTCGCTTCATTCGCTCTTAAAACATCTCTCGTAGCGGTAATCATAAAGTCAAAATCACCTACTGCCCCGTTAAATCCAAAAGGTTTATTCTCTAATGGCAACCTTTTTACTTTTACTTTTCTTTTCCCAGATGTGGTAGAATAATTAACCCTTCTTGTAATGGCATTCCCAAAGAAATCTCCTCGACCCGTTGGAATATTAACCACAATATCCATAGAGATTGGATCAATTGCTAATTCCCCCGATTTTTGCGGAATCAGTAACGCTCGTTTTAAAATAATATATCTATATTTTTCACCCTTAAAAGTTGCGTTTTTAACTTCGTTTCTTTTAACTTCAATATCTTGATTCCAAAAACCACTATACTGTGGAATTCCATTTATTCTCGAATCGCTAAATCCGACTTTATCGCTGAAATAGAGTTTGTAAACCACATAAATCCCTTCTCCTACATAAGGCTTTTCATTTGAAATTTCCGCCACCAAATGCACATTCTCACTTGCTATAAAATATGGATCATTCGGGTCTTTCGGAATTTCATCTTGAGACAAAACCGTTATGGTAACTATATTGGAGTGTTTCCTTCTCCCCCTATATTCAATGGATGCCATTGGAAGGTTGAAAACTCCGACCCTCTTTGGCTTCAATATAAAAACATATGATTGATGATACGAAACTTTCCCGTTAATCCAAGACTGATTAATAGAGGAACTAGGTCCTGCAACTACCTCGAAATTTTGAAACTCTGGAAGTTCAAAATGATCTGCGCCCTGTTTGTTTATCGTATATTCAATTTTGAATTTCTGATGAACACCCAATTTGTTTTTGCTCACAGCTGCTGTGAACTCAATATCATTTTGAGCAAAACCAGCAAACGAAACGAATGCAATAAATAGTATGTAAAATATTTTAAATCTCATGGTGAATCTTTACCAGTCTTTTTCTTGTTTTACTTTTCTTCCTTTTTCTTTTCGAGCGTTCATTTTTTCTTGAGTTTTTTTCTCTTCATTATTCATAGCCTCTAACAACTGCTCCATTTGCTGTGGAGATAATTGACCTGGCTTTGGTTTTTTTTGCTGATCTTTTTTCTCATCTTTAGGATCTTGCTTCTTATCTTTTTCATCGTCTCCTTTATCCTTTTTATCTTCCTCATCATCGCCCTCTTTCTTATCTTTATCCTTGTCTTCTCCGTCTTTCTTATCCTTGTTGTCTTTGTTGTCTTTGTCGTCTTTGTTCTCTTTATTTTCATCTTCCTTTTGCTGCTCTTCTAATAACTTTTGAGCCAATGCCAAATTGTATCTTGTCTCATCATCCGTAGGATTATTACGTAAAGAATTTTTATAAGCCTCAACCGATTTCTGATAATTTTTTGTGTCGAAATGTTGATTTCCAAGATTATGAAAAGCCTCTGCTTTTGTTAATTTGTTTTCCGCCAATTTAGCTGTTAACTCATATTGCGCAATCGCTTCTTCTCCCCTATTCTGTTCAGCTAATGCAACTCCTAAATTATAATTTGCTATTTCATAATTGGGGTCTTTAGCAATCGCTTTTTTATAAGCAACCTCAGCATCGCTAAATTTTTCCTGACCGTATAATTTATTTCCCTTACGAACAAGACCTCTAGCCTCTCTTTGAAGTGACGCTTTATTCTCTTGAGAAAATACACTCAATGGAAGCACAAATAATATGATTAAAAGTAGTCGTGTCATTTTTTGTTAAATAGATTTAATTTCTGAATCCATCTTGTTTTTTTATCAAACATAAAGGCATCAATCACTAGAAACAGTAAAGCAAAACCAACAAACCATTGAAATTGATCTTTATAATCTGAAAATTGTGTTGTTTCAAATTCACTTTTTTCGGCCTTAACTAATAGTTCTTCAACATAATCAACCGTTTCTTGAGTTTTATTCCCAAGTAAGTATTTACCATTCCCTTTATCTGCAATTTCTTTTAAAATCGATTCATTCAATCTTGTAATTACTGTTTCACCTTTATTATCCTTTTTGTATGCTTGTAAAACCCCATTCTTTTTAATAGGAATAGGACCTCCTTTTTCTGTTCCAATTCCTATGGTATAGGTATTAATTCCATCTTTCGTATTTTTTTCAATAAAACTAGAGGCATCTTCTTGATGATCTTCTCCATCAGAAATTATAAATAAAAATCGATTGGTCTGCTCGTCATTATTATAAAAAGTATTTGCCATTTCTAAGGCGTCATTAATTGCCGTACCCTGACTTGAAACTAAATCCGGACTGGCACTTTGCAAAAACATTTTGGCTGCTCCATGATCTGTTGTAATTGGTAATAGCGGATATGCATTTCCTGCATAAATAATAATTCCGATTCTATCACTTCCTAATTTGTCTATAATCTTAGAAATAATTTGTTTTGCTTTTTCTAATCTATTCGGAGCAATATCTTCTGCCAACATACTTTTAGAAACATCCAAAGCAAAAACAACATCAACTCCTTGTCTTCTTACCGTTTCCAATTTGGTTCCCATCTTCGGATTCGTCAATGAAACAATTAAAAATATGAGTCCGATTAAAAATAAAATTATTTTTAAATACGGTTTAAAAGAAGATCTTTCCGGACTTAACTTTTTCATTAAATGACTACTTGCAAACTGTTTTTGCTTACGTCCTTTCCAAAAAGACACCAACAAAAACACCGCGAAAATCACAGGGATTGCAATGAGGTATATAAAATATGATGGCTCTTCTATTTGGTACATTCTTTTAATGTTGTTGAATTGTTTTTTTGTTTAATTGTTTAAGTTGCTAATTGTGCTTTTCTTAAAGCATTTAACATATTCGATATTTTATAAATTTGCTTTCTTGTTTCTATATAACTCTCTTCTGAAATAAACTCCAATTTTTAACTTCTGTTTAATATGAATAACTGCTACACAGTTAAACAATTAAACAAATACACAGTTCTACAGTTCAACAACATTTATATAAACCCTCGAAACAGCGTAAACTTTAAAGTCATTTCTAACAATAATAATAAACCTGCTAAAATTACAAGTGAACGGTATTTTTCGTCGTAATTATAATATTTAAATTCTTCTATTTCTGTTTTCTCTAATTTGTTAATTTCGTTATAAATTGCTTTTAATTTTCTATTATCCGTTGCTCTAAAGTATTTCCCTTCGGTTTCTTGGGCTATAAACTTTAGTAACTCTTCATCAATTTCAACCTTTACATTTTGATAAATTAGTTTACCATTGGCATCTCTTGCAACAGGTGAAGGTGCCATTCCTTTTGTTCCCAAACCAATGGTGTAGGTTTTGATCCCCAGTCCTTTTGCTAATTCTGTTGCCGTTTTAGGGTCTACAAATCCAGCGTTATTAACTCCATCTGTAAGTAAAATAATCACCTTGCTTTTTGCCTTACTATCCTTCAATCTATTTAC
>JAGLDM010000298.1 GCA_023145595.1 Flavobacteriaceae bacterium
CTGCAACACAAATAATACGCCATTATTATTCTAACAAGACTGGTGAATTATTATTTAGAACAGGTTATCTTACTTATAATCTTCGTTCTTGGATTATTAAGAGTAAAGGCGAAGAAAAATCAATGCAGGTTTTGTTTTCTAGTCCTGTAAATAAATAATTTTTCTAATTGTTTCGTTTAAAATGAATAACCTAAATTTAATATTAATCCCTCAAGTAGCTGAACAGTTACTTCTGAAAAAATATAATTTGCTCCTATTTTAACTTTTAACCCAACTCCACCATTTAACGTAGGAGATATTCCAAATCTGTCTCCTTCGTCCAATTCATCATTAACATAAAACATCGCTAAGCCTGCACTTGCAAAAGCATAAGGGATTACATTCTCTGTATCAGTTTGAAATTTAAACCCAACTGGAATCAACCTCAGAACATAATACATTTCCTCATAAGAGGTCATTGGCTCTCCATAAATACCATATTCATCATTAAATTGAGTATAATTCACATTCTGATAAAATGAAAATCGTCTATTTTTATCTCGGTTCATAACATTCCTAGAAACATTAATTCTAAACAGGTTACTTATACTTTCCCTACTAGCTATTACCGTACCTACAGAAACGTCAAAAGATGTAACAATACTTTCTTCAAATAACTCATAAAGGTAATTGCCATTGTTTTTCTTATTATAATCAATAACTGATTTTATTATTAATTTTGGCTTATACTTTATTGGTTTATAACTAGATGTCTCTTCTTTAATAGCTTTTAATTTAGCATTAAAAGTACTATTACTTTTTGTTACATACTCTTTACCATTTTTCGTAACATTTCTTTTATTCGGAGGCATTAAATAAACAGATTTATCAATTTCATTATTACGCAGGTAGAATTCGGATTTATCACCTTTGGATGTTCTAACTATAAACAAATCTATTTTACCTTGTATATGTTTTTTACCAAATATATTTGAACTATCAATTTTTCTGTAAATTTTTTCAAACTTCCTTCCGCTTTCAAATTGAAAAAATATAATATCATTGGGCGTTAGTACTACTACTTTATCCGATTTACCTTTTTTAAACTCTATATTGTCGCTCAACTGGGAATCAACCTTATCATTAATAAATCCTAAAATTGTATCATTTTCTGTATTGACAATGAAGCCCGACTTAAAGTTGTTCTGTGCTTCAATATTTGAAATAGAGAATATAAGAAAAATTAGAATTGCGATTGCATAGTTTGTTTTCATAGTTTTTT
>JAGLDM010000299.1 GCA_023145595.1 Flavobacteriaceae bacterium
TCAAATAAGGTGTGAAATAAATCATCTGTAAAAGTTTCAGTTTTGCTTTTTAAACTAAAATCGAGATGAGGTGTTGCCTGATTCGATATTATTTTTTTTATGATAGAATCTTTAGTCATGTAAGTTATTTTGAACTGAGTCAATTTAATTTAAGTGCAGTTACAAAATTAACAAATTTTAAAGAGGAAAATCAATTGTAGATTTAAAATTTGCAATACCTCCTAAAAGGTGCATTTAACAATCTATAGATGTTTGCATATCAATAAATAAAATAGGCATAAATTTTGTTAGATAATAACGTCTAGAAAGCGAACTTAAAATAACAGCTATATGTTTAAAATAAAATTTATACTGATAATACCTTTCCTTCTTTTATCAGTTTTGAAAAAATAAGTTCAATATCTAATCCTCAAAAGTTGCATTTACTACTTGAATTTAAGAAGTTTTTAAAGTTGATTATCAAAATCAAGCAGAAAAAAATGAGGGGCTTTGGATTTTTGTAGAATATAAAAATCAGGCAGACAAGAAAATTTGTTTTGTAGATTATTCAAGTCAAGCAGATTTAAAAATTTATTTTGTGAAATATGCCAATCAATCGGGTTGGATTAATAAATCAAAAAAGCACCTTCTTTATTAGAGGGTGCTTTTTTAATATTCTTGTAATTTGAACGCTTACATTGCCTTACTTATTTCCATCAATTGATGAATATCTTCATCAATAATTTCTTTTTTATGATCAGCAAATTTTAAAAATTCCGGATACAATGTATCTAATTGCATTTTTGTTAATTCATAACCAACTTTTTTTGCGCGGTATGCCAAGGCGGCTCTACCACTTCGGGCGGTTAAAACAATAGAAGATTCTGTAACTCCAACATCTGCTGGATTCATAATTTCGTAGGTTTCTCTCTTTTTAATAACACCGTCTTGATGAATTCCAGAACTATGTGCAAATGCATTATCACCAACAACTGCTTTATTTGGTTGTACATGCATGCCCATGTGTTCTTGAACCATTTTACTAGTTGCAAGTAGCATTTGCGTATTAATATTGGTATCTAAATTTAAAGTTGGATGTTGTTTCATAATCATCACTACTTCTTCTAAAGCGGTGTTTCCAGCGCGCTCTCCAATTCCGTTAATTGTACATTCAATCTGACGTGCACCATTTATGACCCCCGCCATTGCATTTGCAGTTGCAAGACCTAAATCGTTGTGACAGTGACAAGATAAAGTTACATTTTCAACACCTTTTACATTTTCTTTAAGGTATTTTATTTTAGCACCATATTCTTCTGGTAAACAATAACCTGTTGTGTCAGGAATATTTAAAACAGTTGCACCCGCTTTAATCACCGCTTCACAGATTCGTGCTAAATATTCGTTATCAGTTCGCCCAGCATCTTCTGCATAAAATTCAACATCTTGAACAAAAGATTTTGCATAAGAAACGGCTGCTACAGCACGTTCTATAATTATTTCTGGAGTAGAATTAAATTTAAATTTAATATGAGATTCAGAAGTTCCAATTCCTGTATGTATTCTTGGTCGCTTCGCATAGGTTAATGCTTCTGCAGCAACTTTAATATCGTTTTTATGAGCACGTGTCAATCCGCAAACAGTTGCGTTTTTTACCAATTTAGAAATTTCTACAACCGATTTAAAATCGCCAGGACTCGATACCGGAAATCCTGCTTCAATAATATCAACTCCGAGAGTCTCAAGTTGCTCTGCAATGATTAATTTTTGATCAGTATTTAGTTTGCATCCAGGGACCTGTTCACCATCTCTTAATGTGGTGTCAAAAATTTGAACTTGATTTGTACTCATTATTTAAATTATTTTTATCACTTTTGAATGTTCAAAATTAAGTATGAAATGTAGAATTATTTTTCTTTAAACAGATTCTATTACTACATTCAAGTATTCTTAAAAATACATAAACCGCTAACAAACAACTAGTTAAAACGATTTATTTACAATGGCTACTAAAAAAAATGACACGTTATTTGCTTTGATAAAATCATTATCAAAATCAGAGAAACGACAATTTAAGTTGTATGTAGGTAGATTAGGTGGAAATTCCGACGCTAATTTTATAGCATTGTTCAATGTTTTAGACAAACAATTGTCTTATAATGAAAAATTAATTCTTCAGAACACCAATATTAAGAAACAACAATTATCAAACTCAAAGGCACATTTATACAAACAACTTCTGATTAGTTTAAGACTGAGTCCGCTACATCATAATGTGAGAAGTTCTATCCGTGAGCAAGTTGATTTTGCAACTATTTTGTATAACAAAGGGTTGTATAAGCAAAGTCTGAAGTTGTTAGATAAAACAAAGGTTATTGCGCTTGAGTACGAAGAAAATAATTTGGCATATGAGATTGTTGAATTCGAAAAAATTATAGAGTCGCAATATATTACACGTAGTTTTAGTAATCGCGCAGGTGGGTTGGTTATAGAGGCAAAAGAATTGAGTGTAAAAAATGTAGCTATAAGTAAATTATCAAACTTGTCATTACAATTATATAGTTGGATGCTTCAAAAGGGATATGCAAAAAGTATTGATGATATTGAGTTAGTTACGCATTACTTCAATTCTAAACTTCCTAAATATACAATTTCGGAAATGGGCTTTACCGAAAAAATGTATTTGTATAAGGCTTATTTATGGTTTTGTTTAATTACGCAAGATTTTGTGAGTAGCTATCGGTATTCTCAAAAGCTGATGGATCTTTTTAATGATAAGCCACACATGAAAATGATAAACCCGGTTTTTTATTTAAAAGCATATAATTATTTGTTAGAATCCTTATTTATGATTCAGCGTCATAAGAAATTCAGGCAGGTACTAGGTAGTCTTCAATACGATATTCAAAATAAAATTTTTTATAAGAATGATAATACCGAAGTAATTTCTTCTATTTATTATTATCAGAACAAATTGAACTTATTCTTTTTAGAAGCAAAATTTGCGGAAGGAGTTGCTTGCGTTCCTGCCGTTTTAGAAAAGGTAAAACACTTTGAAAAGAAAATAGACAAGCATCATATCATGGTGTTTTACTATAAAATAGGTTGTATGTATTTTGGAATTTCCGATTACAAAAATTCTATTTTCTATTTAAATAAAATCATTCAGAACAAAGAATTGGCAATGCGAGAAGATTTGCTTTGCTTTTCTAGAGTACTGAATTTAGTAGCACATTATGAAGCTGGATTAGATGAAAATATTGAAGGGCTGATTAAATCTACCTTTAAGTTTTTGATTAAAATGAACGATTTACATGCGGTTCAAAAGAAAATGATTGAATTTTTAAGAAGTTTGAGCGATATGTATCCAGGCGAATTAAAAGCAGCTTTTAAGAAATTACATGCAGAGTTAAAAGTGTATGAAAATCACCCTTATGAAAAACGAGCGTTTTTGTATTTGGATATTCTTTCTTGGTTAGAAAGCAATATTGAAGGGGTTCCGATTGCAGAAATAGTGAAGCGGAAAATTAAATTTTAAAATTCATTTATCTTTGCACGAACAATAGAAAAGCAGTATCAAACATATAATAAAAACACCTCTCTTTTTAAGAGAGGTGTTTTTGTAAAATAAGATAATTGAATTTAAAATTAGGTGTGATTGGTGTAAAATCAATCGACATAAAAACCAGTAAATCAAGTGTTTAGTCGGTATTTTGGACTTTTAAATAGTGTAAAGAAAATGAATACTTATATATAGTATAAAACAACAAGCGTATTTTTGTATAATAAAAATAAAATAAATCCATGGAATTAAATAAACATAGTAAAAGATTAACGCAAGACGAGTCTCAACCAGCATCACAAGCCATGTTGTATGCCATCGGATTGACTGATGAAGACATGAGCAAAGCTCAAATCGGAATTGCAAGTACGGGTTATGAAGGAAATCCATGTAATATGCACTTAAACAATTTGGCTGCTGAGGTTAAAACGGAGTGTAATATTGCAGGTCAAGTAGGGTTGATTTTTAATACTATTGGAGTGAGTGACGGAATTTCTATGGGAACATCTGGAATGAATTATTCGCTAGCCTCAAGAGATATTATTGCAGATTCTATTGAAACAGTGATGAATGCTCAAAGTTATGATGCATTGATTTCTGTGGTAGGTTGCGATAAAAATATGCCAGGTGCTGTAATTGCCATGTTGCGTTTAAACCGTCCGTCAATTATGGTGTATGGTGGTACAATCGCCTCAGGAAAATACAAGGGAAGAAAATTAAATATTGTTTCTGCTTTTGAAGCTTTAGGGCAAAAAGTTGCAGGTGAAATAGGTGAAGAAGAATATAGAGACATTATAAAAGCGGCGATTCCAGGTGCTGGTGCTTGTGGTGGAATGTACACTGCAAATACAATGGCATCGGCAATTGAAGCAATGGGATTCTCATTGCCATATAACTCTTCGATTCCTGCTGAGAATCCGAATAAATTATCTGAAAGTGAACGAACTGCTTTGGCAATTGTAAACTTGCTGGAAAAAGATTTAAAGCCGTTGGATATTATTACAAAAAAATCATTGGAAAATGCGATTGCTTTGGTAAATGCTTTGGGAGGTTCTACAAATGCAGTATTGCACTTTTTAGCAATTGCGCATGCAGCGGATATTGAATTTACTTTAGAAGACTTTCAAAGAGTAAGTGATCGCACTCCGTTAATAGCAGATTTAAAACCATCAGGAAAATATTTGATGGAAGATGTTCATGGTGTGGGAGGAACGCCAGCAGTAATGAAATATTTATTAGATAATGGTTATTTACATGGTGAATGTATGACTGTTACAGGAAAAACATTGGCAGAGAATTTAGAAAATGTAGAGCCGCTTTGTTTTGAAGACGATCAGGATGTGATTTTCCCAAAAGATAAGGCGTTAAAATCTTCTGGAAACTTGCAAATTATGTATGGTAATCTAGCAGAAGAAGGAGGCGTAGCTAAAATATCAGGAAAAGAAGGTTTGGTTTTTAAAGGAAAAGCCGTAGTCTATGATGGTGAACAAGCAGCAAATACTGGTATTTCTAACGGAGAAGTAGAAAAAGGTGATGTGGTTGTTATTCGTTATGTTGGTCCAAGAGGAGGTCCTGGAATGCCGGAAATGTTAAAACCAACATCTTTAATTATGGGAGCTGGTTTAGGAAAATCGGTTGCATTGATTACAGATGGTCGATTTTCTGGAGGGACTCACGGATTTGTAGTTGGGCATATTACGCCAGAAGCACAATCTGGAGGAACAATTGGTTTGCTAAAAACAGGTGATATTATTAATATCAGCGCAGAGAACAATACGATTGATGTATTGCTTTCTGATGAAGAATTAGCGGAAAGAAAAGCCCAATGGACGGCACCAGAATTGAAGCACAAAAAAGGAATATTATATAAATATGCGAAAACCGTTGCTACAGCATCTGAAGGGTGTGTGACGGATAAATTTTAAAGTATGAGCACGCAAAAAATTATAGGAGCAGAGGCTGTGGTAAAATGTCTTTTAGAAGAAGGCGCCGATTTAATTTATGGCTATCCAGGCGGAGCAATTATGCCTGTTTACGATGAATTATATAAATACCAAGACAAAATACACCACGTGTTAACTCGTCATGAGCAAGGAGCAATTCATGCTGCACAGGGGTTCGCTAGGGTTACTAGTAAGGTTGGAGTTGTCATAGCAACTTCAGGGCCTGGTGCTACCAATTTAGTAACTGGTATTGCAGATGCGCAAATAGATTCAACGCCGCTTGTTTGTGTAACGGGTCAGGTTGGGTCAAATCTTTTAGGAAGTGATGCTTTTCAAGAAACAGATATTATTAGTATTTCTATACCTGTAACTAAATGGAATTATCAAATTACAAAGGCTTCTGAAATTCCAGAAGTTTTTGCAAAAGCATTTTATATTGCAAAATCGGGTCGACCAGGTCCGGTATTGATTGATATTACTAAAGATGCGCAGTTTGAAGAGTTCGATTTTGAATATAAAAAATGTGAAGGAGTTCGTAGTTATACGCCAGTTCCAGAGGTTGATAAGGAAGCGATTCAAAAAGCTGCGGATATCATCAACAATGCAAAAAAACCATTTGTTGTATTCGGACAAGGAGTTACTTTAGGAAAAGCGGAAGAAGAATTTAGAGCAGTTGTAGAAAAAGTAAATATTCCATCGGCATCTACTTTATTAGGATTGTCGGCTTTACCAACAAAACACGAATTAAATTTTGGGATGGTTGGGATGCATGGTCATTATGCTCCTAATAAATTAACGAATGAATGTGATGTTTTAATAGCAATCGGAATGCGTTTTGATGATCGTGTAACGGGTAATTTAGAAACCTATGCAAAACAGGCTAAGGTTATTCATTTTGATATTGACCCTTCAGAAATTGATAAAAATGTAAAGACAGATGTTGCTGTTTTAGGGAATGTTAAAGATACGTTGGCTCAAATTTCACCATTGCTAAAAGAGGCTAAACACGCTGATTGGATTCAGGAATTTAAAGATTTGCATGCCATTGAATTGAAAGAAGTAATTAACGAGCAATTGAATCATAGCCATGAAGGAATAACAATGGCTGAGGTTATTGACGAATTAAATAAAGCGACTAAAGGTGATGCGGTTATTGTTTCAGACGTTGGTCAGCACCAAATGATTACAAGTAGATATGCAGATTTTACCAAGCCACAAAGTAAAATCACTTCTGGCGGTTTGGGAACTATGGGCTTTGCTTTGCCAGCATCGATTGGTGCTAAGCTAGGCGCTCCAGATAGAGAGGTTGTTGCTATTATTGGTGATGGAAGTATGCAAATGAATATTCAAGAATTAGGTACTATATTGCAAAGCAAAGCAGCCGTAAAAATTATTATTTTAAACAATGAGTTTCTAGGAATGGTACGTCAATGGCAAGAATTGTTTTTTGATAAACGTTATGCGTCAACTGTAATGACAAATCCTGATTTTGTAAAAGTTGCAGAAGGATATAGTATCAAAGCAAATAAAGTAACAAAAAGAAATGAGTTGGTAACGGCAATTAGAGAAATGATTGCTTCGGAAGAATCTTATTTATTAGAGGTTTGTGTAGAGAAAGAAGGAAATGTTTTCCCGATGATTCTAACGGGTGCAACAGTTTCAGATATTAGATTAAAATAGGTTTAAAAATGAAAAAAGAAACATATACAATATCTGTTTATTCAGAAAACAACTTAGGGTTATTGAATAGAATTTCAACAATCTTTTTAAAGCGACATATAAATATTGAAAGTTTAACGGTTTCTACCACAGAAATAGAAAATGTTTCTCGATTTATTATTGTTGTTGAAGTGACCGAAGAAAAAGTAAAGAAAATTATTGGTCAAATTGAAAAGCAAATTGAGGTTATAAAAGCGTATTATCATACCAATGATGAGTCTATTTATATTCAGACTGCTTTATTCAAAATAAAATCGAATTTGTTATTTGACGAACGTCAGATTCAAAATAGTATTAAAAATAGTAATGCACAGATAGTAACAGTTTCTTCCGAGTTTTTTGTGATTCAAAAATCAGGAAGAAAAGAAGAGATAGAAGAGTTATATAATGAATTACTGCCTTTCGGAATCATGCAGTTTGTGCGTTCTGGAAGAATATCTGTATCAAAAGACGAAATGAAAATTTCAGAAATATTAAATAAACAAATAAACAAATAAATATTAAAAGAGATGGCAAATTATTTTAACACACTTTCATTAAGAGAGCAATTAGAGCAATTGGGAAAATGTAGATTTATGGATGCTTCAGAGTTTTCTGAAGGGGTGAAGGTTTTAAAAGACAAAAAAATTGTAATTATTGGTTGTGGAGCTCAAGGATTAAACCAAGGGTTAAATATGAGAGATTCTGGTTTAGATATTTCTTATACGCTTAGAGCGGCTGCAATTTCAGAAAAACGTCAGTCGTTTTTAAATGCATCTGAAAATAATTTTGCAGTAGGTACGTATGAAGAAATGATTCCGTCTGCAGATTTGGTTATTAATTTAACTCCAGATAAACAACATACTAATGTAGTAACAGCTGTAATGCCTTTGATGAAAAAAGGAGCAACATTGTCTTATTCGCACGGTTTTAATATTGTTGAAGAAGGAATGCAAGTTCGTGAAGATTTAACCGTGATTATGGTAGCGCCTAAGTCACCTGGTTCTGAGGTGAGAGAAGAATATAAAAGAGGATTTGGTGTGCCAACATTAATTGCTGTACATCCAGAAAATGATCCTGAAGGAAAAGGATATGAGGAAGCGAAGGCTTATGCTGTTGGAACTGGTGGAGATAGAGCGGGAGTTTTAGACTCTTCTTTTGTTGCTGAGGTAAAGTCTGACTTAATGGGTGAACAAACTATTTTATGTGGAATGTTACAAACTGGTTCTATTCTTTGTTTTGATAAAATGATTGAAAAAGGAATTAATGCTGGTTATGCTTCAAAATTAATTCAGTATGGTTGGGAAACAATCACTGAAGCGCTGAAACATGGAGGGGTAACTAATATGATGGATCGCTTGTCGAATCCTGCAAAAATTGAAGCTTTTGGATTGGCAGAGGAATTGAAAGATATCATGCGTCCGTTATTCCAAAAACATCAAGATGATATTATTAGTGGACATTTTTCTCAAACAATGATGGAAGATTGGGCTAACGACGATAAGAATTTATTGACTTGGAGAGCAGCAACTGGTGAAACTAATTTTGAGAAAACACCTGCTGGCGCTGTAGAAATTTCTGAACAAGAATATTTTGATAATGGAGTGTTAATGATTGCAATGGTAAAAGCGGGTGTTGAATTGGCTTTTGAAACAATGGTTGAATCAGGGATTATTGATGCGTCTGCGTATTATGAGTCTTTACACGAAACTCCGTTAATTGCAAATACAATTGCACGTAAGAAATTATATGAAATGAATGCAACAATTTCTGATACTGCAGAATATGGTTGTTATTTGTTTGATCATGCTTGTAAACCTTTATTGGTTGACTTTATGGCGAAAATTGATACGAATGTTATTGGTAAAGCGTTTGGAGAAGGTGAAGACAATGGAGTAGATAACCAAGAATTGATTGCTGTTAATGATCAAATTCGTTATCATGAAGTTGAACTTATTGGAGCTGAATTAAGAGAAGCAATGACCGCAATGGTTAAGATATAAGTTGATAAATTAACAAAATATGCACCCACTTTGACTATTGTTGAGGTGGGTGTTTTTTTGTTTGTATATTTGATGGTGTCTAATCATCAGCTAATTTATTTTTAAATGAAAATTCAAATTCACTCTTCATTTCTAAAAAGCACATTTACAATTTTGTTTTTCTGTGTAATGGTTATCCCGGAATCATTTAGTCAAATTGTATATGATTCTGTTTCTAATAAAAAAGTATCTATAGGTTCTTATGGTAGAATCGGTGTAGATTGGTCTTACGTGAATGGAGGTTCAATCGGTAGGAGGTTGAATTTGAATCATATGGGTAGTATTGGGGGTAGGTTAGAGGAGCAAGATTATTTAGAGATAGCACCTACTTTTCATTTTAATCCAAAGGAGGGAGATGAAACCGTAATAAGTGCAAATCTTCGATTTTCGTTATATTCAAATAGTCTTTCTTCATTTGGAAATAGTTCAACAACTAGTTTGGGAGGGCTTTCAATTGCAATCCCAGAGATGTTTGTAGAGGCAAGAAATATAAAAGGGTCTGGAATTAATGTTTGGGTTGGTTCTAGGCTTTATAGAGGGAAGGATGTTCATATAGCAGATCATTTTTATTTTAATGATCATAGCGGGCAGGGATTTGGAATTGAGTTTAAGAAATCACGTTTTTCAGCTATTTTTGTGGCAGCTACAGATACAACAGCGACGGTACCTCCTTATTTTTACTTGAATTTTAAAACAGGGACACCTAGTGCTGCCCTGCGGCAAAGAACTGTTTTTATAGCCGAACAAGATTTTACATTAAATGAA
>JAGLDM010000003.1 GCA_023145595.1 Flavobacteriaceae bacterium
CGTTCCATCTCCATTATAATACATAGCCCCAATATAGCATTGGGCTTCTGCATCTCCTTGTTCAGCAGCTTTTTTCCACCAATAAAAGGCTTGTTTTATATCTGTTAGCGTTCCTTTTCCTTTAGAATACATAGTCCCAAGATTGTATTGGGCATCAGCATCTCCTTGTTCAGCAGCTTTTTTTGTTTCGGTAAAAGACTGTCCAAATGAGTTAATTACTAAAAAAAACATGGTGAGTGTGCTTAAATATTTTTTCATAAAACAAAGATTTTAAATAATGTGATAAAATGTTTACTGTCTTTCAGATAAATAGTTGTCAATAGTTACAATTTCAGATACTCATCAATATTTACATTTAACCCTTTGGCAATTCCTACACCCAATTTAGGGCTTACCCTAAACCAATGGCATAATTGGCGATTGATAATTTCATCTTTCTTTTCTCCTTCAATTCCACTCATTGCACCAATAATATTGCTAATTGTATTTTGTTGTTGCTCGTCTGTCATAACCTCTTCAAATAATCCTTTAGGTTGAGAATAATGGTCGTCATCATTTAGGTTTCTGTCAAAGTACCCAACCTCATTACTATCTAATTTATACGAAGGACTTTTATGTTTATCGTCTATATAATTGCCATCAAAACTATTAGGGAAATGATTTTGAGAACTTCCTCCATTACCGTCAAAACGCATTGCGCCATCTCTATGATAATTATTGGTGTCATAAGGGCATTTGTTTACGGGTAACGCATTGTAATTTGTTCCAATTCTATAGCGTTGAGCATCTGGATATGCAAAAATCCGTCCTTGTAGCATTTTATCTGGCGAAAAACCGATTCCATCCACTAGATTTGAAGGTGAAAACGCTGCTTGCTCTACATCTTGAAAATAATTTTCTGGAATTTCATTCAATTCCATTTCTCCAACATCCATTAATGGAAAATCTGAATGTGGCCAAGTTTTAGTCAAATCAAATGGGTTAAAATGAACAGATTTTGCTTCTGCTAAAGTCATTATTTGAATTTTTAAAGCCCATTTAGGGAAATCTTCATTTTCAATAGCATTTACTAAATCTCTTTGAGAATAATCTGGGTCGGTGCCTTTTAATTCTGTTGCTTGAGCATCAGTAAAAGTTTTATTTCCTTGTTTTGTTTTGTAATGAAATTTCACGTAAAAACGTTCATTATCCTTATTTACCATAGAAAAAGCATGACTTCCATAGCCATTCATATGTCTGTATCCATCAGGCGTTCCTCTATCTGACATTAAGATTAAAACTTGATGTAAACTTTCAGGGTTTAGTGACCAATAATCCCAAACCGCAGTTGCATCTTTACAATTGGTTTTTGGATTTCTTTTTTGAGTATGAATAAAATCAGGAAACTTTTTAGCATCTTTAATAAAGAAAACAGGAGTGTTGTTTCCAACAATATCCCAGTTGCCTTCTTCTGTGTAGAATTTTACAGCAAAACCCCTTGGGTCTCTTTCGGTATCTGCCGAACCTTTTTCTCCTCCAACGGTAGAGAAACGAACAAATAATTTTGTCTCTTTTCCTATTTCGGAAAATAGATTTGCTCTGCTATATTTTGAAATGTCGTGCGTAACTGTAAACTTACCATAAGCACCCGTTCCCTTAGCGTGTACAATTCTTTCAGGAATTCTTTCTCTATTAAACTGTGCTAATTTTTCTTGTAGGAAAAAATCTTGTAATAATGCAGGACCTCTTTCTCCTGCTGTTTGGGTGTCTTCATAATGATTTACAGGACAACCTGTACTTGTGGTAATTTTTTTACTTTTTGACATAGTTTTATTTTTTAGTTAAAGGTATAACAAAATAATCATCAATTAAGGTGATAGTTATTGCATAAGTATAGACCTTACCCTATGCTTGTGAATTAAATGTAACTAACTAATATAGAGTTAGTTTCAGTGCTATAACAAATTCAGCACAGGTTGACTTTATCGTTTGATAAACGAAGTTACTGTTTTTTAATCAAAAATAAAGAGGTTGGTTTTTAAAAGTTTCGTAATAAAAACGATTTTCTTTTATAAGGTGTAAGAATATCACTTTCAATAAATAATGGTCTGGTGCTTTGGAGTAAGGTCGTTCTTATACTTTTACGAGATAAACTAAAAATCATCTAAAAAATGAAAATTCACTGGAGGTAAGAATAAATCCGTTAAAATTGAAAATCAAATTTTAAAAATACTATCTTGCCATTAAATATATATAGCAGTTGAAATTCATTAATTCTATCCGGCATTTTTTTGAGAAATATGGTTTTGACGTGTCTTCTCGTTTTTCCGATAGATTGGGTATAAGCGCAACAAATATCAGATTGTTTTTTATTTATATTTCGTTCGTAACGGCAGGTTTGTCTTTTGGGATATACTTAACTCTTGCTTTTTTATTAAGGTTAAAGGATATGGTTTATACAAAACGAAGTTCTGTTTTTGATTTGTAATTTATGAAAATTAAGAAGAAAATATATGTAGCGGTATTACTACTATTGATAGTTTTAACAATAGGTGTTTCTGGTTATATGCTGATTTCTAAAGATTCATTTGTAGATGCGCTATATATGACCGTAATTACGGTTTCTACGGTTGGATTTGGATTGATTCATCCATTAACTGTGCCAGAAAAACTGTTTACAATATTTTTAATTTTTTTAAGCGTATTTCTTTACGGTTATGTGCTTAAAGTGATTTCTGAAAATATAACAATAGGTAATTTTTTTGAAGAATTAAAATTGAAGAAAATGCAAAAGAAAATTAATGCACTAAAACAGCATACCATCGTATGCGGTTATGGTAGGAATGGGCAGCAAGCCGTTTCTAAATTAAAAAAATTCAATAAAGATTGTGTTATTGTAGAAAGGCATGAAGAGGCGTTGAACCAATTGGATAGCGAGGATAAAAATTATATTATAGGAAATGCAATAGACGATGATGTTTTAATTGCGTCCGGTATAAAATCCGCGAGTAATTTAATAGTTGCATTGCCTTCAGATGCAGATAATTTGTTTATCGTTTTATCTGCAAGACAAATGAATAAAAGCATGACGATCATTAGTCGCGCTTCTGATGAATCATCGTATAAAAAATTAAAAATTGCAGGAGCTAATAATGTGATAATGCCAGATAAATTAGGAGGAGATCACATGGCAGCATTGGTGGTAACTCCAGATATAATTGAGTTTGTAGATATGCTTTCTGTCGGTGGGGAATGCTCTTCAAACTTGAAAGAAATCATTGTAGATGATTTGTCAAGGGAGTATATGAATAAATCAATTTTAGATTTAGACTTGCGTAAACAAACGGGCTGCTCGGTAATTGGATTTAAAACTCCCGAACATGAATATATTGTAAATCCAGATTCTACAACACAATTGGTAAAAGGGTCTACTTTAATTCTACTGGGAAGACCTGAACAGGTTGAAAAGTTACAATCACTTTTTTAAGATTATTTCAAAAAAAATAAAATCGACCTTGTATTTTATTGCAAGTGTTAATACACAACTAAAACGTACCATAATACGATTATGAATAAAAAATTTCTTTCACTCCTGTTTTTGGCTGTACCATTTCTAGCATTTGCACAAGAAACTTCTATTGACGAAATTATAGAAGCTAAATTTGGACCTTTTGCAACTTTAGTTAGCAGTTTTGTTTTTTATCCAATAACTATTGCGGGCAAGGATGTGCCAATTGTACTCATTGTTCTATTATTGGGAGCTTTGTTTTTTACGCTATATTTTAAGTTTGCCAATATAGCTTTGCTTAAAGTGGCAATTAGAGCAACAAGGGGAAAGTATGATGATGTAGATCATCATAGTGTAGATATTGCTGCGGGCGATTCAACGCCTGGAGGTGATGTTTTTGAAAGTCCTCAATCAGAAGGGGTTATAGGAGAAGTTACACACTTTCAAGCCTTAACAGCTGCGCTGTCTGCTACTGTAGGATTAGGGAATATTGCAGGTGTTGCTGTGGCAATTGCTATTGGAGGGCCTGGAGCGACACTTTGGATGATTTTAGCGGGTTTTTTAGGAATGTCGACAAAATTGGTGGAAGCGACTTTAGGTGTTAAGTATAGGGAAGTAGGTGAAGATGGTAAAATTTATGGAGGTCCTATGTATTATTTAAAAAAGGGATTGAAAGAAAAGAATCTTGGAGGTTTAGGGAAAGTGCTAGCTTTTATGTTTGCCATTTTTGTTGTAGGAGGGTCATTTGGAGGTGGAAATATGTTTCAGTCCAATCAAGCAGCAGCACAACTTAAATTACTGTTTGGAGTAGATTCGGGCTTTGTATTTGGACTTATAATGGCTGTTTTGGTAGCTGTAGTAATAATAGGGGGTATAAAAAGAATAGGACGTGTTACCGAAAAAATAGTGCCATTTATGGGGATTATGTATGTGGGAGCGGCCTTGATAATTATTTTTATGAATATTTCTGTTATCCCAACAGCAATAGGGCAAATATGGTTAGGTGTATTTGAAGATAATTCGTTATTAGGAGGGGTTGTTGGAGTTATGATCGTTGGTTTTCAACGAGCTGCATTTTCTAATGAGGCAGGAGTTGGATCAGCTTCTATTGCTCATGCGGCTGTAAAAACTAGATTCCCTGCAAGTGAGGGTATTGTAGCGTCTATAGGACCGTTTGTAGATACTGTAGTTATATGTACTATGACAGCGCTAGTTATTATTATTACGAATATAAAAAGCAACCTGTTTAATTATGCTAATCTAGATGGGAGCAATGTAATTATGAATGGAACTGGAGAGCGATTGGGAGGAGTTGATTTAACCTCTGTCGCTTTTGATTCTGTGATTCCTAACTTTTCAATTTTACTAACGATAGCAGTTATATTATTTGCTTTTTCAACAATGCTTTCTTGGTCATATTATGGTATTCAAGGGTGGAAATACCTATTTGGAAAAGGTAAAGCGGCTGATTTGGTTTATAAATTATTGTTTTTGTTTTTTGTGGTAGTTGGGGCATCTTCTAGTTTAAATTCTGTGATAGATTTTTCTGATGCTATGATTTTTGCCATGGTCTTTCCGAATGTTATAGGTTTGTTATTGTTGGCTCCTAAAGTACAGGTCGAGTTAGATAGGTATTTAACAGCAATAGGATATAAAAAAAGTAAATAAAAACACAATAAATAATGAAACTTTTTAAATCTCATTTTTGGTATGACAAGCGTCAACGAAATGGGATTTTCTTTTTGTTGCTTCTCATTGTTGGATTTCAATACATCTATTTTTATTATGATTTTTCATCAAATGAAATTCTAGAAGAAGACAATAAGGCTGAATTGACTTTTTTTCAAAATAAGTTAGATTCACTACGTTTGGCTAAAATAGAGGGTAGAAAGCCAAAGATATATCCATTCAATCCGAGTTTTATAACGGATTATAAGGGGGCTAAATTGGGGATGTCTAATAAGGAAATAGATCGTTTGTTGGCTTATAGAAGTAAAGGGAATTATATAAACTCTATAGAGCATTTTCAAAGGGTCACTAAAGTTTCTGATAGTTTATTGGCAGTAATCTCACCTTATTTTAAATTTCCAGATTGGCTTGTTGAAAAGAAGGAATCAAAAGGCGCTAAAAGAAAGAATATAAATACTACACAGGCAAAGTCTTTAATAGCGATTCAAGATTTAAATACCGCAACTGCAAATGAATTGATGAAGATTAAAGGAATTGGGCCAGCACTTTCAGAGCGAATAGTAAAATATAGAAGTTCTATTCAGGGATTTACCGTCGAAGACCAAATTCAAGAAGTTTATGGATTAAACCCAGAAATAATTGACTTAATTTTAGAGCGATTTAAAATTTTGACAACACCAATTATAGAGAAATTAAATGTGAATACGGCAACGTTTAAAGAGGTTTTGCATTTGCCCTATATAGATTATGAACTCACAAAGAAGATATTTCAGTATAGAGATGAAATAGCCGAATTTCAATCAATTGAGGAATTGAAAAATATAGAAGGATTCCCCATGGATAAGTTTGATAGAATCACCGTATATTTGACAGCTAAATAGAACTAGATTAAAATTATTTATGAATAGTATGTATTTTACAGAAGAACACGAGTCGTTTCGGCAATCTTTTAAAGATTTCCTAAAAAAAGAGGTTTCTCCATATATTGATAAATGGGAAAAGGAAGGGGTTATAGATCGATTTATTTGGAAGAAGTTTGGTGATATGGGCTTTTTTGGGCTAAATGCTTCGGAAGCTTATGGAGGGATGAATTTGGATTTGTTTTATATGGTAATTTTTCTTGAAGAATTGCAAAAAATAGACTCAGGTGGATTTGCGGCAGCCATGTGGGCTCACGCGTATTTAGCAATGGCTCATCTTCAAAAAGAAGGTGATGACCATATCAAAAATAAATACCTAGCGCCGAGTATTGAAGGCAATAAAATTGGTTGTTTATGCATTACAGAACCGTTTGGCGGTTCAGATGTTTCAGGTATGAGAACTACTGCTGTAAAAAAAGATAGCACCTATATAATTAATGGTTCTAAAACGTTTATTACAAATGGTGTATTTTCAGATTATTTAGTGGTTGCAGCTAAAACAGATCCAGAAAAAGGAGGAAGAGGTATTAGTCTTTTTGTGGTTGATAGAAAAACGGAAGGGTTAACAGCAACGAGTTTGGATAAACTAGGATGGAAAGCATCAGATACAGGGGAGATTTCTTTTGATAATGTTGTTATTCCAGCGGATAATTTGTTGGGAGAGGAAGGTAAAGGTTTTCCGTATATTATGCAGCACTTTGCATTAGAGCGGTTGGTGATGGGAGTGAATGCACACGCTAGATCCGAATATGCATTAGATTATGTTATTCAATACATGTCTGAACGTCACGCATTTGGAAGATCTCTTGATAAGTTTCAAGCCTTAAGGCATAAGGTAGCAGAAATGGCAACGGAGATTGAGGTGTGTAAAGAATTTAATTATTCGGTTACAAAAAGATTAGATCAGGGGCAGTACTTGGTAAAAGAAGCGAGCATGTCTAAATTGGCATCTACTAAAATGGCTGACAAGGTAATTTATAATTGTTTGCAATTGCTTGGAGGTTATGGTTATATGGAAGAATATCCAATGGCTAGGTTATTAAGGGATAGTAGGATAGGGCCAATCGGAGGAGGTACTTCTGAGATTTTAAAAGAGATAATTTCTAAAACTGTTCTTGATAAGAAATGTTACAAACCGATTACTTAATTTTTTTTAATTTTTTAATTGCACATTGTAAATATAACGGTATCTTTGCGGCACCCTAAAAAAATAGGAGAACTAAGAAAGGAGGACTAAATTATGTTGATTATACCAATTAAAGAAGGCGAAAACATTGATAGAGCGTTAAAACGTTTTAAAAGAAAATTTGACCGTACTAAGACGATGAAAAATTTACGTTCACGCAAGCAATTTGACAAACCATCTGTTGTGAAAAGAGCTAGAAACATCAAGGCTGCTTATGTTCAGAAATTAAGAACACAAGAAGAACAAGGATAAAGAGTCCTTTAAAATAAAGTTTAAACCGTTAGAATTCGTAAATTTGTATTCTAACGGTTTTTTTATGCCTATAAAATCCTTTTTAGAATACTTAACCTTTGAAAAGAAGTATTCAGCGAATACGACGCTAGCTTATAAAAATGATTTAAAATCCTTTCAGCAATTTTGCAAACAAGAGTATGATGACAACACTTTGTTAAGTGTTCATTATTCTCAAATTAGATCATGGATTGTTTTTTTGGTAGATTCAGGTATTCGTAACCGCACTGTAAATAGGAAGGTTAGTAGTTTGAATACTTTTTATAAATTCCTTCAAAAAACAAAACAAATAAAAGAGAACCCGTTAGCGAAGCATAAGGCTTTAAAAGTTTCTAAACGAGTGCAAGTTCCGTTTTCTGAAAAGGAAATAGAACGCGTTATTGATCAATTAAGTGAGGGGGGCGATTTTAGATCTGTCAGAAATAAGGTTATTGTTGAGTTGCTGTATTCAACGGGGATGCGTAGAAATGAACTAATACAGTTAAAAATTGAAGACGTAGATTTTTCAAATAAAACAATAAAAGTGTTAGGTAAGCGAAATAAGGAGCGCTTAATACCGTTGCTTAGGTCTGTAAATGAATCATTAAAGGGATATATATTGATAAGGGAACAGAAATATTCAAGTTCAGGATATTTATTTATTACCGAGAAAGAAAATAAATTATACCCAACCCTTGTGTATAGAATAATAAATGAGTACTTTAGTACAGTATCAACCAAGGTTAAAAAAAGCCCGCACGTATTGCGGCATTCGTTTGCTACACATTTGCTAAATGAAGGTGCAGATTTGAATTCAGTAAAGGAATTATTGGGGCATGCTAGTTTAGCATCGACCCAAGTTTATACCCATAGTGGTTTGAATAAGTTAAAAGAAGTGTATAACCATGCTCATCCTAGGAGCAGTAAAAAATGATGATTTATGAAAGTATTTGTACAGTCCGTCAATTTCAATGCAGACCCGGAATTAATTATGTTTGTTGAAACTAAAATCTCAACTTTAGAAAAGTACTATGATAAAATAGTTGACACAGAAGTTTTTTTAAAGGTGCAGCAAACAAGTGAGAAGGAAAATAAAGTTGTCGAAGTGAAAATTAATATTTCAGGAGGTGAGTTTGTGGTAAAGAAAACAGGTAAAACTTTTGAGGCGGGAACGGCTTTAGCAGTAGATTCATTGAAGAGGCAATTAAGAAAACACAAAGAAAAGCAGCGAGCTCGTCACGTTTAAAAAAAACAAAAAAAATATATCAAAAAGTTTTGGTTAAAATAGAAAACTTTATATCTTTGCAGTCCGTTAGAAATAGCGGGCTTTTTTTTAAATAAAAGCCGATGTAGCTCAGCTGGCTAGAGCAGCTGATTTGTAATCAGCAGGTCGTGGGAACGAGTACCTCCATCGGCTCTTAGTTCTTAGAATGTATGGCATAGTATTGGGGAGGTACCGAAGCGGTCAAACGGGGCAGACTGT
>JAGLDM010000030.1 GCA_023145595.1 Flavobacteriaceae bacterium
TCAATCTTTTATCCTGTAATTTCTTGATTTCAGTTGCATTTGGTATTGTTTGAGCTACCATAACCGTAGTTTCACGCATCGTTGTTGCAACCATAAAGAAGAACAGTAACATAAATACAATATCAGGTAAAGATGCCGTATTAATTGGCGGTAATCCTTTTTTCTTTTTACTAAATTTAGACATGTTTTATGCTTTATAATTATTGATTTTCAGATTCAGAAATAATTTCTGGATACCGTTCTCTAATGTAATTCCTTTTTGCTTTTAAAGACTCATTTCCTTTATCCTTTTCTAATGCGATAATGATGTCTGTATAAAGCATCCCGTATTTCTCCTCAGACAATCTATTTCTCAACACCCTATATGCCGCACCTAATTCATTTTGAACTTTGATAAAAGTACCGTAAGTAGTACTTCTATCTGTTTTTAATGAAATAATTGCTTTATTAGGGTGGTCAGAAGAAGTCGGATCTTTCGCTCCTTGACACCACTCACATGGTTTCCCTTCTGTTTCTCCCAAAGATAACATTGGGTTTCCAATACTTCCTCCATTATCAATAAAGTCTATTGCCAATTGGCGAACATCCTTTACTTGCTTGTATTCACCTTCAATTAATAAGTCATCATTTTTATTAATGATTACTTCGAAAACATTTTTCTGCTTAATTACTGGTGGTGGCGGTGCATCTATCGGTTGCTTTTCTGGTAATCTACGTGAAATCCCTGCATCTACGTCCATCGTGGTTGTTACTAAGAAAAATATCAATAGTAAGAACGCAATGTCGGCCATAGAACCTGCATTAATTTCTGGTGTTTCTCTTGCCATGTTTAACGTTATTTAATTATTTAGAGAGCATCTCTTTAACCGATCCCCATACTACAGTTGCCAAACCAACAAATCCTAAAAAATAAGAAAAGATAATTAAAGCTCCCGAATTTTTAGAGACAGACCCTGCCTCACCATTTTCAATTACTACTCCAAATTTATTTGTAACCTCTAAATCATCCGCTAATGCATATGCTATAAGGAAAAAAACCACTAATACTCCTAAACTAATTGACGCTTTTTTCAAAGCCTCTAGGTCTTTCACCAAACCAAATAACGAGAATCCTACTGCTAATACAGTCGTTAAGCCCATCATTAGGAATGTAAATGTTATAAATGGATCTACCACACTACTTTGAACATCGATATCCAACTCAACGGCTTCACCAGCAGCAATTACCCTAACAAGTAATATGACTCCAAGAACACCAAGAACGGCCGTACCAATCTTTGCTATTTTATAAATATCCTTCATAATTTAAATTATTTTTTATGAGCAACCAAAATGTCTACTAAAGAAATAGAAGCATCTTCCATACTGTTTACAATACTATCAACTTTTGAAATGATGTAATTGTAAAAAATTTGCAAAATAATTGCTACAACCAATCCAAATACTGTTGTTAATAATGCTACTTGAATACCACCTGCTACAGTTGCTGGAGACATTTCATTAGATGCTGCAATGTTATCAAAGGCTTTAATCATCCCGATTACAGTTCCCATAAATCCAAGCA
>JAGLDM010000300.1 GCA_023145595.1 Flavobacteriaceae bacterium
TTTAAAGTAGAGAAATTACATATTAAAGATATTTATGTAGAAGGGTCTATTTTTCATGGTAAAGTGCATATGAATAGCAAAAAAAAATCATTAGCAGGCGGATGGAGTGAAACAGAAGTATCTCCAGAAGTTGAAAAAGCGTTGGACTTTGTTTTACAACAAATGAACACTTCAGCAAAACTCGACAAAATAGTAAAAGTAAAAACTCAGGTAGTTGCTGGTGTAAACTACGACATCGATTTTAAATTAGACAATGGTGAAGTTTGGAATACCATCGTCTATAAAGATCTTAAAGGAAATTATAAAATGACTAAAGTAGCAACTCTTAAAAAATGAAAAATCGGTATTTAATCATTGTTCTATTTCTAATATCAGTTAACTCCATATATGCTCAAAAGGAGTTAGTTGTTAAAAATCTAACAGGATATTATATTAAAAATACTGTTCAGTTTGATGATGACTTTGATTTTATTCATCTGGTAGTAACCAATCAAGATGATTTTGACTCCTATTTTGGTATTGCTAAAACTATGAAAAATGACATTGCCAAAATTGATTTCACTCAAAACAATGTCATAGCAATATTATTAAAACCCTCTACAAACTCAAAAGAAACTGAAATTGTTTATGCAGAATTAGACCAAAATAAATTATTAGTTCAATATGGGATCAAATCAAAGGGTAAAACTACGTTTTTATCATCTAGTCTTTATATAACTACAATACCGAAACATATTACGATTATCACTTTTAAATCAAAAGACAATATAAGTGTATTAGAAGTGAAATAAACAAATACAAAATAAGTGCTTATGCCGAAATTAAAGAACAAATCATCCCTATTTTTTATAGTGGCACATGCTGTCTTGGTAATTGTTTGGAACTTGGTAGGTGTATGGTTATTGTCAAATAACAAACCTGCTCTTGGCCCTACGGCAACACTTACAGGAGCGTTAATATTTGCTTTACTCATTGCGGCATACTTATACAGTTTTACTAAAGGGCTAAAAAAGACCTATAATACTCTTGTTATTATAGGTGCTTTATTTGGCTGTTTCGCAATTTATGGTGCTCTTACAAAAGCCCCCTCATTATGGCCTTCTGAATTTTGGAGATATG
>JAGLDM010000301.1 GCA_023145595.1 Flavobacteriaceae bacterium
GAAGCAACCTCTTCTTTGTTGATTTCAGGGTCTTTATTGTAAGTGCCAATCATTACATGGTCTAATTCATGCTCGGTCAATCCATTATCAAAAGGTGCTTTATAAATAAATGTGAAGACCTCTTTCAATTCGCAATCAAAGCCCATTTCTTCTTGTAAACGTCTTTCTCCTGCCCCTATACTTGTTTCCTCGTCTCGCTGATGACTGCAACAAGTATTTGCCCATAATAAAGGTGAATGGTATTTATTTGCTGCTCTTTGCTGTAATAATAACGCTCCTTTTTCATTGAATACAAAAACAGAAAATGCGCGATGTAAAAGTGCTTTTTCATGCGCCTCCATCTTTGGCATCAAACCGACTTGCTCGTCCAATTCATTTACCAAAATCACCTGCTCTTCTACCATCATTTACAATTTTTAATAATTAATCTAAAGAGGACGAATTTACAAAGATTAAATGAAACTATTCATATCTAAACTGAAATCAACTTACAACTACATCCAAACAAAATCATCGGTAAACAAAAGAATAGTTACTCTTTACAATTGAAAAAAATTATATTTGCACAATACAATTTGAAATGAAGTTTTTTACTATTTCCTGGTTCATTATTATAAGCACTGTAATGTTGTCTTGTAAAAAAGAGGTGGCAAAACCTATTCAAAAAAATGAAGTTCGCACAGACACCATTCAAAAAAAGAAAGTAATTAAAAAGGAATGGGACAGTTTAAACTCAAAAAACGTAGTGCCATTCTTTACAGAATATGGTAAGCAAAATAAAGAAACGGTTGTTATGATTACAACCATATTTGGAAAAATTAAAATTAGATTGTACAAGGATACTCCTATTCACAGAGCCAATTTTATTTTCCTCTCTAAAATCAAGTATTTCAATTCTACAGTTTTCTATAGAGTCGCTCCGAATTTTGTAATTCAAGGCGGCAACTCAGACAACAGGAACACCATGATTCAGCGGTATAAATACGGCAATTACTTGTTACCTCCAGAATTTAGACCCAACAGAAAACACAAATACGGTGCTTTGGCTGCTGCAAGAGAGTGGGACAAAAACCCAAATAAACTATCGAGTCCATTTGAATTTTACATCATCCAAAACAGAAAAGGCGGACATCATTTAAACAATGAACACACTGTTTTTGGTGAAGTCATTTCTGGGTTTTCAACCATCGACAAAATTGCCAATTTAGAAGCCGGACCCGATGAGTGGCCCAAAGTAGATGTATATATGAAAGTTGAAGTTTTAAATTGATTATTGACTCGGTAAACGGTATATTTGTCAACTAATTTTATTGAATGGATTTTTTAGAAGAAATACAACGCAGACGTACCTTTGGTATCATTTCTCACCCCGATGCTGGTAAAACAACATTGACAGAAAAATTATTGCTATTTGGTGGTGCAATACAAGAAGCCGGTGCGGTAAAAAGCAATAAAATTAAAAAAGGGGCTACTTCCGATTTTATGGAAATTGAACGACAACGTGGAATTTCTGTATCTACTTCTGTCCTTGCTTTTATCTATAAAGACAAGAAAATTAATATTCTAGACACCCCTGGACACAAAGATTTTGCCGAAGATACCTTTAGAACGTTAACCGCTGTTGACTCTGTTATAGTTGTTATTGATGTTGCAAAAGGAGTTGAAGCACAGACTGAAAAACTGGTGGAAGTATGTAGAATGCGTAGTATTCCGATTATTGTTTTTATCAATAAAATGGATAGAGAAGGTAAAGATGCATTTGATTTATTAGATGAAGTTGAACAAAAATTGGGCTTACGAGTTACTCCGCTTAGTTTTCCAATTGGTATGGGATACGATTTTAAAGGAATTTATGATATTTGGGGTAAAAAACTAAATCTTTTTTCTGGCGATAATAAACAAACTGTTTCAGAAGGAATTGAATTTGACAATATTGAAGATCCTGAATTAGATACAATTGTTGGCAAAACAGCGGCGGATACTTTAAGAGAAGAATTGGAATTGGTGTATGAAGTGTATCCTAAGTTCAATGAAGAAGAGTACCTAAAAGGCACACTGCAACCAGTGTTTTTTGGTTCTGCATTAAATAATTTTGGAGTTAAAGAATTGCTAGATTGCTTTACTGAGATTGCTCCTACTCCACAGCCAAAAATGTCTGAAGAACGACTCATAGACTCTAAAGAAGAGAAAATGACTGGATTCGTTTTTAAGATTCACGCTAATATGGATCCGAAGCACAGAGACAGATTGGCATTCTTGAAAATTGTTTCAGGAACTTTTAAAAGAAACGCTCCATACTTACACGTAAGAAACGGAAAGAAAATGAAATTTTCTAGTCCGAATGCGTTTTTTGCAGAAAAAAAAGAAATTGTAGACGAATCATTTCCAGGGGATATTGTAGGCTTACATGATACTGGTAATTTTAAAATTGGAGATACTTTAAC
>JAGLDM010000302.1 GCA_023145595.1 Flavobacteriaceae bacterium
CCAGAGCTTTTAAAATTCGTTTTGGTTTTTTACAAGAATATTAATTGCTTGGAATAAATCTCCTTTTGTGAGAGGTTTGTTTTCTTCTTTCTGACCTGACTTTAACCACCCTTTTCCTAAATCATAAATTAGATTTGCAGCAAGGGCGTTCCCAACACCTGCCGTACTCATCACTCCTGCTTTATTTTGGGATCAGTCCTGAAAATTGTGCACAAAAAAAACTTCATTGATTAAAATGAAGTTTTTTTTAGTAGCGGGAACTGGACTCGAACCAGTGACCTTCGGGTTATGAGCCCGACGAGCTACCTGCTGCTCTATCCCGCGATTTCGACTGCAAAGATACAACGAACTATTGAATACGCAAAGTATTTGTAAATAAATATTACTCGATTTTTGACCATTGTTTTATAGTAATGTACCTTTGCAATCAAATCATTGAAAATGACACATAAAGCAGGTTTTGTAAATATAATTGGTAATCCAAATGTTGGGAAATCAACCCTAATGAATGCCCTTGTTGGTGAGCGTTTATCGATAATTACTTCGAAAGCACAGACAACCAGGCATCGAATTTTAGGAATCGTAAACGGAGATGATTTCCAAATTCTATTTTCTGATACTCCCGGAATTATCAAACCCGCTTACGAATTACAAGAGTCTATGATGGATTTTGTGAAATCGGCTTTTGAAGATGCAGATATCCTCATTTACATGGTGGAAATGGGTGAGAAAGAATTAAAAGATGAACATTTCTTCAAGAAAATCACCTCGTCTAAAATTCCTGTTTTACTGCTGATTAATAAAATTGACAAGGCTGATCAAGATGATGTTGAAAAGAAATTAGCTTATTGGCAAGAAAAAGTTCCCAATGCGGAAGTCTTTCTGATTTCAGCCTTAGAAAAATTCAATGTAGAAGGTGTTTTTAATGCAATTTTAGAAAACCTTCCTGAATCTCCTGCTTTTTACCCAAAAGATCAATTGACAGATAAACCAGAACGTTTTTTTGTAAACGAAGCTATTCGTGAGAAAATTCTAATGCATTATAAAAAGGAAATTCCGTATGCTGTTGAAATTGAAACAGAAGATTTTATTGAGGAAGAAAAAATCATCAGAATCCGCTCTATTATTATGGTGGAACGTAATACACAAAAAGGAATCATCATCGGACATAAAGGTGCTGCTCTAAAACGTGTAGGGACAGAAGCGCGGAAAGATTTACAGAAATTTTTCCAAAAGAAAATTCATTTGGAACTATATGTGAAAGTAAATAAAGACTGGCGAAATAATAAAAATCAGTTGCGAAGATTTGGATATAAGGATTAATTACAAAGTAACAAGCCTGGAATAAAACTTTTGGAATTTATTTTTTGAGATTTGGAATCTTACCTTAGTGTTTCCATCATAAAATCGTGCAATTCCTCCTTTTGAGGCTTCCCTTTCTGCCTTCCTAAACGACCAAAAACACAAAGTGCTACCCAAATAATCGTCAAAATTAGAATCATTACTAAAAAATAAAGTCAGAACAACTTAATTAAATCAAGGGCTTAAATGAGACTTCACTGTTTTTTTCTTCATTCATAAAGTAGTCCGAATAGATCGATAAGACACTATTTTTTACAGATTTAAAAACTATCGCTGCGCTTATCCGTATATTTGCAAAAAATTTTATCAGAAATGAATACCATTGTAGCAATTGTTGGGCGACCAAATGTGGGAAAATCTACTTTATTTAATCGTTTAATTCAGCGTAGAGATGCCATTGTAGATTCGGTGAGCGGAGTAACGCGTGACCGACATTACGGAAAATCGGATTGGAACGGGAAGGACTTTTCTGTAATTGACACTGGTGGTTATGCCGTAGGATCTGATGATATTTTTGAAGAAGAAATTCGCAAACAAGTTCGATTAGCCATTGAAGAATCTGATATCATCGTTTTTGTGGTAGATGTTACTGAAGGAATTACACCGATGGATACCGAAGTTGCCAATTTACTCCGTAAGGTCAAAAAACCTGTTTTTATGGCGGTTAATAAGGTTGATAACGCCATGAGAACCGACGATGCTTATGAGTTTTATAACCTTGGTTTGGGTGAATATTATAATATTTCATCGATTAACGGAAGCGGTACAGGCGAATTACTTGATGCAATTGTAAAAATTATTCCAGATGATGAAAAGGAAGAAGAAAATGAATTGCCGCGTTTTGCAGTTGTGGGAAGACCCAACGCTGGAAAGTCGTCATTTATAAATGCTTTAATCGGAAAAGAACGAAATATTGTAACCGAAATTGCTGGTACAACACGTGATTCTATCGATACAAAATACAATCGTTTTGGATTTGAATTTAATTTAGTTGATACTGCTGGAATCCGAAGAAAAGCAAAAGTAAAAGAAGATTTAGAATTTTATTCGGTAATGCGAGCCGTAAGAACTATTGAGCATTGCGATGTTGCTATTGTAATGATTGATGCTACACGAAGTTTTGAAGGTCAAGATCAAAGTATCTTTTGGCTAGCAGAAAAGAATAAAAAAGGAGTGGTAGTTTTAGTCAACAAATGGGATTTGGTAGATAAAGAAACCAATACTGTAAGAGATTACGAAGCCATGATTCGTAGAGAAATTGCACCGTTTACCGATGTTCCGATTGTTTTTATTTCTGTTTTAACGAAACAGCGCATTTTCAAAGCCATTGAAACGGCTATACAAGTTTTTGAAAAACGAAAAAAACGAATTCCAACAAGCAAGTTAAACGAAACGATGTTGGAAATTATTAAACAAAATTCACCACCTGCATGGAAAGGGAAATTCGTGAAAATAAAATATTGTATGCAGTTACCTACACCAACACCTCAGTTTGTGTTTTTCTGTAATTTACCACAGTATGTTCGGGATCCGTACAAGCGTTTTATTGAAAATAAATTACGTGAGATTTACGATTTCCAAGGAGTTCCTATCACTATCTATTTTAGACAAAAATAATATTAGAATTATATTCTTAATAACAAAAAACCCAAATCAATTGATTTGGGTTTTTTGTTGTTCCTTGTTTTTTAAACTTACCATCCTCCAGATGCTCCACCGCCGCCAAAACCGCCGCCGCCAAAACCACCACCGAAACCTCCGCCTCCACCGCCGAATCCTCCAGAACTGCTTCCGCCGCCAAAACTTCCACCGCGCCCCATACTGCTTAGAATAAGAACGTTTAAAAGTGTTCCTGCAACAGAATTACGTCCACCGTTTTTTCCTCCTCCTTTATTTCGACGAGAAATCACAATTATCAAAATAATAATAAAGATTAATGGTAGTAGGCTAAGCAGCCCACCTTCTTCGCTATTGCTTTCTTGTGGCGAATCATTTTGGTATTCACCCTTCATAATCTGAAAAATAGCATCAGTTGCCTGATCCAATCCAGCGTAATAATTCCCTTGTTTAAAATTAGGAGTAATAATATTTCTTATAATTCTGCTAGACAAAGCATCTGTTAATAAATGTTCTACTCCATAACCCGTTTGAATTGTTACCTTTCGTTCATCTACAGCCATTAAAATCAAGATTCCATTATCTTCAGCGGCCTGCCCAATACCCCACTTATGTGCTAAATCAACGGCATAATTTGAAATTTCATTTCCTCCAATATTTTGAAGCGTAACTAAAACAATCTGTGTAGATGTTGAATCTGAATATCTTATTAATTTATTTTCTAAGTATTGCTGCTCTCCCTTAGATAAGATATTTGCATAATCGTATAGACTTGTTTGCTTTTTTGGAATATCTGGTATCGCACTTTGCGAGAACCCCACAATATTTGCTGATAAAAATCCAATAACAAAAACTAAGATGAAGTGTTTTTTATTCATTACCCTTTAGATATTTTGTCTGATAATTCATTGGTGTCGTCCGATTGAAAAGGGAAAAATTCTTGTAATTTTTTTCCTGCTTCCAAAATTGCTAATTCCAATCCTTTTGCAAATTCTCGCTTTTTAAAATGAGACAATGCGAGTTCCTTTTCTACATCCCAAAAATCAGTTGGAACCACATCATTTATACCTTTATCTCCTAAGACCGCAAAATGATGGCTCTCTGTAGCCACATAAAATAAAACTCCATTTTGCAATTCGGTTTCATTCATTTTTAACTCACAAAAAACTTCCTTAGCTCTTTCAAGGGCATCTTTATCTGTTGATTTTTCGATGTGAACGCGAATTTCACCAGAGGTGTTTTTCTCTGCGGTTTTTATAGCATCTACAACTTGCTTTTCTTCTTCTGATGTGAAAAAATCTTCAATTTTTGGCATACTTAAAATTTAAAATTCAACCGTTGGCGCTTTTTCACTTCCTTCTGCGGCTTCAAACAATACCATAGCTTCAAAACCAAACATACCCGCTAGTAACTTTGCAGGAAATTTACGAATCAAAATATTATATTCTTTGGTAGAAAGGTTATAACGATTACGCTCTACATTAATTCTGTTTTCCGTTCCCTCTAACTGACTTTGCAATTCTAAGAAATTCTGATTCGCTTTTAAATCAGGATATTTTTCAACCACCACCATTAATTTACTTAATGCACTAGATAAACCAGATTGGTTTTGTTGAAATGCTGCCATTTGCTCTGGAGTCACATTTGAAGGATCTATAGTTGTACTTGTTGCTTTTGAACGCGCTTCAATAACACCTTGTAGCGTTTCTTGTTCATGGCTCGCATATCCTTTTACCGTATTTACCAAATTCGGAATTAAATCTGCTCTTCGTTGATAGGCACTTTCTACATTTGCCCATTGTGTTTTTGCTGTTTCTTGTTTTTCTACTGCAGTGTTATTAAATCCTACCGCCCAATTGTAAATTGAAAATATTACAACTGTTACGATAATCCAAGGAATCCATTTTTTCATGATAATTGATTTTTAATATTTATTAACTCTTGTTTAATATTTTCTAAGCGTGAGATAATTTTGTGATTGTCAATCACTTTTTTAGAACCTTCCTTCATCTTCTTTTTAGCACCATCTAAAGTAAACCTTTTCTCCTTCACCAAGTGGTAAATTAGTTTTAGGTTTTCTAAATCCGTTGCCGTAAAAAGGCGATTGCCCTTTTTGTTTTTTTTAGGTTTTAGAATATCGAATTCCTTTTCCCAAAAACGTATCAATGAATTGTTTACACCAAATGCTTTGGAGACTTCTCCAATTTTGTAGTATCGCTTTTCTGGTAAATCAATATGCATTTGACTGGTTTAATTTAAAGTACGAAGATATAAAATCAAAAGAAAAATTAACGTCAAATACAACTTAAACTTTCATTTTCAAAACTGAGACTAAACACTAAGACTGAATACCGCAGAACACTGAGACTGAACACCGCGACTAAACGTTAATCCATCGACTGCCCCTCAACCTGAGCCGCCTTTTGCATTTTCTCAAATTCCGCTGGAGATAAATCACCGTAGTAAAAGTTAATTGGATTTATTTTTGTTTTATTTTTATGTACTTCGTAGTGTAAATGTGGCCCTCGAGACCTCCCTGTGTTACCAACAAAACCAATAATATCACCTCTTTTTACTTTCTGTCCTTTACGCACATTGTATTTACTCATATGAGCATACAAGGTAATATAACCAAAGCCATGATCAATACGCACATGCTTACCGTATCCTGAAGATGCTGCATCTGCTCGAATAATTTTACCAGGCCCTGAAGCATAAATTGGCGTACCTCTTGGCGCTGTAAAATCCATTCCGTTATGTTTTTTCCACGCTTTGGTAAATGGATCTCTCCGCATTCCGTAACCGGAAGCCATTCGTGTTAAGTCTTGGGTTTTTACAGGCTGAATAGCAGGAATTGCAGCTAATAAATCCTCCTTATTTTCTGCTATACGCACAATTTCATCTAAAGACTTTGACTGAATTACCAATCGTTTTGACAAAATATCGACATTAACAGTAATATCTTTTACCATTTCAGAATCTTTAAAATCATCTAGTGATTTGTATCTGTTCACTCCACCAAAACCAGTTATTCTTTGTTCCTCTGGAATAGGGTTTAATTCAAAAAAAGTTCTGTAAATTGCATTGTCTCGCTCTTGAAGATCTTCCAATACAGTTTCAAACTGACTAATTCGTTTGCTATGCAAATTTTCATTAAACCTCAAAAACTCGAGTTCTCTTTTAAGTGCTTTTTCCTTCGGCGTTTCAAAAAAGTTAGAAAACACCACAAAACCGATAATCATTGCCAAGCCAAATGAAATAACGGAGACAAAAAAACGTGAGAAAAAAACTCGCTTCGTGTTCTCAACCTCTCTATAAGACAAAGTATCTGGGTCGTAATAGTATTTAACTTTCGTCATAATCTTAAAATATGTTAGATTTGCACTTTAAACGAAATGGTTCTTATATTTATTATTCCTGCAAACAATTAGACAAACTTACAAAATGTTTTGTTGCTGCTAAAATGAAAAATAATTCAACCACTGATCAAAAAAAGCATTATGACCTCTCAAGAAATTAGAAAGCAATTTTTAGACTTTTTCAAAAGCAAAAGCCATAAGATCGTTCCCTCTGCACCAATGGTGCTAAAAGACGACCCTACCTTAATGTTCACAAATGCCGGTATGGTTCCCTTTAAGGAGTATTTTTTAGGTCATAAAAAAGTGACGGATGCTCGGGTTTCTGACACTCAAAAATGTTTACGTGTTTCTGGAAAACACAATGATTTAGAAGAGGTTGGAATGGATACTTATCACCATACCATGTTCGAAATGTTGGGTAATTGGAGTTTTGGTGATTATTTTAAAAAAGAAGCCATTTCTTGGGCTTGGGAATTACTAACTGAGGTTTATAAAATTGACAAAAGCAGTTTATATGTAACCGTTTTTGAAGGTGATAAAAATGACGATTTAGGGTTTGACCAAGAAGCGTATGATTATTGGAAAGAAATTATTCCTGAAGCACAAATTTTAAACGGAAACAAAAAAGATAATTTTTGGGAAATGGGTGCTCAAGGTCCGTGTGGTCCTTGTTCTGAAATTCATGTTGATATTCGCTCTGACGAAGAAAAAGCAAAGACTCCTGGAAAAGATTTAGTAAATCTAGATCATCCTTTGGTTATTGAAATATGGAATTTGGTTTTTATGGAATTCAACCGAAAAGCAGATGGTTCATTAGAACACTTACCCAACAAACATGTTGATACCGGAATGGGCTTTGAACGTTTATGTATGGTTGTTCAAGGGAAAAAATCAAATTACGACACCGATGTTTTTACTCCACTTATTAGAGAAATAGTAACCACTACCAATTCGAAATATGGTGAAAATGAAAAGGTAGATATTGCCATTCGCGTTATTGCAGATCATGTTCGTGCTGTTGCTTTTGCAATTGCAGACGGACAATTACCGAGCAATACAGGTGCTGGTTATGTAATCAGAAGAATTTTAAGAAGAGCCATCAGATACGGCTTTACTTTTCTTGATAAAAAAGAGGCATTTATCTATAGATTAGTGTTGGTCTTAAGCAAACAAATGGGGAGAACATTTCCAGAATTAAAAGCACAAAGACAACTAATTGAGAATGTTATAAAAGAAGAAGAACAATCTTTTTTACGTACTTTAGAGCAAGGGTTAAGAAGGATAGATACTGTTATTAAAAACAATACTTCTGATAAAATCTCTGGAAAACGTGTTTTTGAACTAAAAGATACTTTCGGATTTCCAGAGGATTTAACCGAACTTATTTTAAGAGAAAACAACCTAACATACAACACACAAGAGTTTAAAAACGAATTAGAGAAACAAAAAGATAGAGGTAGAAAGGCTACTGCTACTGAAACCGATGATTGGCAAATTCTTTTTGAAGATGATGTGCAAGAATTTATAGGGTTTGATACTTTAGAAGCGACTATCAAAATTGTTAAATATCGAAAAGTTACAACCAAAAAAGAAGGAACCATGTACCAGTTGGTTTTTAACCTAACACCTTTTTACCCAGAAGGTGGAGGCCAAGTTGGTGACAAAGGATATTTAGAAAAGTCTAATGGTGATACAATCTACATCATAGACACCAAAAAGGAAAACAACCAAATCATTCATTTAACAAAAGATATTCCAAAAGACCTTAGCCCAGCATTCAAGGTAAAAGTAGATGAAAAACAGCGGCTTAGAACGGCTTGTAATCACACCTCTACACACCTACTCCATCAAGCTTTACGAAAGGTTTTAGGTAATCATGTTGAACAAAAAGGATCGGCTGTACATTCAAAACATTTACGTTTTGACTTTTCTCATTTTTCAAAAGTGACAGAAAAAGAGTTGCGTGAAATACAGTATTTTGTAAATGCTCGTATCAAAGATAAATTGTCACTAAAAGAACATCGAAATATTCCTATTAATGATGCTCTTAAAAAAGGGGCACTGGCTTTGTTTGGCGAGAAATATGGAGATACAGTTCGTATGATTCAGTTCGGAAAATCTAAAGAATTATGTGGTGGTACGCACGTGAATAACACCAATGATATTTGGCATTTTAAAATCATACACGAAACTGCAGTGGCAGCAGGAGTTAGACGAATTGAAGCCATTTCTTTTGATGCTGTTGAGGAACATTACGTCCAAAGCGAAAAAGAGTTTGTTTTGTTAAAAAGTTTGATGAAAAATCCGCAGAGCCCACTAAAATATGTAGAGCAATTACATACAGAAAATACAGATCTCAAAAAACAAATAGAGTGTTTGCTTAGAGATAAAGCAAAAAACTTAAAAACAAGTCTTAAATCTGAAGTAGAAGAAATCAATGGGGTGAATGTCATTGCTCAAAAAATTGATTTGGATCAAAACAGTCTAAAAGATTTGGCTTTTGAATTAGGAAATGAAATTGAAAATTTATTTTTCTTTGCTGCAACTCAAAATGGAGATAAAGCCATGCTAACTTGTTTTATTGCGAAAAATTTAGTCGCTAAAAAAGGTTTAAACGCTGGTCAAATAGTTAGAGAACTTGGAAAATTAATTCAAGGCGGCGGTGGTGGTCAACCATTTTTTGCTACTGCTGGTGGTAAAAACCCTGGCGGAATTCCACAAGCATTGGAGAAAGTAAAAGAATATCTGAAATAAAGTTATCCTGCAAGATTTTTGAAACCTTGTAGGTATTATTACCATTATATGCTTTGATTAAAATTCACAAGGTTCTTAAAACCTTGCACAAAAAATGATACAACCCTGAAACAATCCCGAAAGTTTTCGGGACAGGGTGACGGAAATGATATATATGAATTTCAGAACGCAAATACCATTCAGTAAAAAATCGAACAACCCAATAGACCACACATCTAAAATACTGTTATTTGGTTCTTGCTTTTCTGAAAATATTGGTGCTAAATTCAACTATTTCAAATTTAAAAATGCCATAAATCCATTCGGAATCTTATTTCACCCAATTGCAATTGAAAAACTAATTTTAAATGCCATCAACCAGAAAAAATATACTAAAGATGATGTGTTTTTTCACAATGAACGCTGGCATTGTTTTGATGCCCATTCTGAATTAAGCAATCCTTCAAAAGAAGTTTTATTGCAAAATTTGAATAAAATTATTGAGTCAACATATCAACAATTAAACAATTCAACAGATCTTATTATTACGCTAGGAACCTCATGGGTATATCGGGACATTGAAAGCAATCAAATTGTTGCAAACTGTCATAAAGTTCCACAAAAAAACTTTTTAAAAGAATTGTTGTCTGTTGATGAAATAATGGCGAGTTTAGAAGATATTATAACGCTTGTAAAAAGCATCAATCCTACTGTTAACATAATTTTTACCGTTTCTCCAGTACGTCATTTAAAAAATGGTTTTACAGAAAACAATTTGAGCAAAGCACATTTAATTTCTGCAATTCATCAAGTTGTTGAACCTATAAATCACATCCATTATTTTGAGAGTTATGAGATTATGATGGATGATTTGCGTGACTACCGCTTTTATGAATCAGATATGATTCACCCTAATAAAACTGCGATTGATTATATTTGGGAGCAATTCAAAAATAGTTGGATTCATCCGTCTTCCTTTGAAACCATGAACGAGGTTGATACCATTCAAAAAGGATTAGCGCATAGACCTTTTAATGAATCTTCTGAGCATCATCAGCAATTTTTACAAAAACTGCAACTAAAAATAAAGACTTTAAACACTAAACACAATATCTATTTTTAAACAATACGAAATTCTGCGTATTATTTATAGATGCAATACCAATATAGTTTTAAGTTGCCGTATATATTTCGTATATTTAAACATGGGAAAAATAGCACATTTCAGAATCGTTAACAGAACTTAAAAGTTTGTTATCAAGACAGAAAAGGAGAAAAGCGAGTAATCATCATTATTTAAAAGCATTCAATACGGCATTTAATGACTAAATGGGTATTAGATGTGCTTAATTGCGTGGTGTTTTTTTTAATAGCGTTTTTTATTGCAGTCTTCGTTAAGATACATGGCGAATTACCAATCAATCTGGTAGTAGATTTCGGATTCAGTGGGATATTAGTTTTTAAAGATTTTCTAATTTTAATTTTTTAGGCAACCCTGCTACCACCAAATCATAAGAATGATCGATTAATTCTTTAAAGAATTCATCAGATAAATTTCCATTTGGCTCAACCGTATTCCAATGTTTTTTATTCATATGAAACCCCGGAATTATAGACCCGTCATATTCTTCTCGTAATTCAATTGCCCATTCTGGGTCACATTTTAAATTCACACCAAACGGGATGCGCTCTAAGCCACAAAGTGCAAACATTTTATCCATCACTTTAAAAACTAGCGTCACTTCATCAAAAGGAAAATGTTCGGTAACTCCTTTTTTTGATAGGCAATATGCTCTGTATTGTTCTACGTTCATGTTTATCAATTCGATATACTCCTCGCTTTTAAAAAACGAATTATCCCGCACCTCTCTAAAACCTAAAAACACTAAACCATAAACAAATATGATGCAATACCATCTGCCAAAAACTTACCTTTTGAAGTTGTTTTAAGGAGAATTAATTTTTGAGATTCTTCACTTCGTTCAAAATGACAATTCTCTATAATTAGTAATCCCTGATCAATGTGTTTTTTAACTGCTTTTAAAAGATGACTATAAAATTCTTCACCAAATTCAGATCTTACTTTTATCAAATCAACCCCCCAAATAGTTCGTAAACCGGTCATAATATATTCGTTAAATCGATCTTTATCTGAAAGTAATTCCTTTTCTGAAGGAAGTATATTTTGTTCGATTGATTTTATGTATTTTGTATTATTCGCAACATTCCATGAGCGTTCTTTTTCATTATAGGAATGAGCAGAAGGACCAATTCCTAAATATTGTTTTCCTAACCAGTAGGAAGTATTGTGTTTAGAGAAAAAAAATTCTTTTCCAAAATTCGATATTTCATAATGTATAAACCCTTGCTTTGCTGTCTCATTAACCAAAATATCAAAATGCTTTGCGGCTAAACTTTCATCTAAAGGTGGATATTTTCCGGTTTTAATAAAAGAAGCCAACGCCGTTTTTGGCTCAACGGTTAAGGCATAACTCGAAATATGCGATACTCCAAAATCAAACGCTTTTTGTAAATTCTGTCGCCAACGTTCTTCGGTCATGTTCGGAATTCCGTAAATTAAATCAATGGTAATATTCTCAAAGTAGCGAGTCGACTCTGACAGACATTCTAAAGATTCGGATGCTGTGTGGGCGCGATTCATTGTTTTTAAATCATCTCCATAAAAGGATTGAATTCCGATACTTAATCTATTTATTGGAGTTTTAGATAATTGGATAATTTGACTTTTAGACAAGTCATCTGGATTCGCTTCTAAGGTAATTTCTGGATTTTCAACTACGCTATAATTTTTATAAATCGTATCTATTATTAATTGCAATTCATCAACTGTTAATAATGATGGCGTTCCTCCTCCAAAATAAATAGTTTCTATTTCTTCTGAAATTTCAGTATTTCTTAACTCCAATTCTTTGACAATTGCAGTAAGCATTGTCCCCTTATTTTTAAGCGATGTAGAAAAATGAAAGTCGCAATAATAACAAGCCTGCTTGCAAAACGGAATATGGATATAAATACCTGCCATGAGTTAATCTAATTAATCTGCATACTATTATTGTCGGATTTTACAATTAACAAATGTAGTACGGTATTCACTTTACTTTATTCGGATTTTGTTTCACAAATGCACTCCACCCCGAATAACTTTTTTCCGAAGTCACTCTACCACTATTATAAAAATGGCAAACTGCCGCTGCCAAACCATCCGTAGCATCTAAGTTTTTAGGAAGTGTTTTTAATTTTAAGGTGGTTTTTAACATTCCGGCTACCTGTTCTTTACTCGCATTACCATTACCGGTAATTGCCATTTTTATTTTTTTGGGTGCGTATTCAGTAATAGGAATATCACGAGACAATCCTGCTGCAATGGCTACTCCTTGAGCGCGCCCTAATTTAAGCATGGATTGTACATTTTTACCAAAAAAAGGCGCTTCAATAGCAATTTCATCAGGATGATATGATTCAATTAACTCTATGGTACGTTCAAAAATCAACTTTAATTTAACATAGTGATCATCGTACTTTTTGAGGATTAACTCATTCATTACTATAAACTCCATTTTTTTGTTGATAACTTTAATTAATCCAAACCCCATAATAGTAGTTCCGGGATCAATACCTAATATGATTTTTTCAGTTGACAAAATTTCGTTTCTTTGCGTAAAAATACAATAAACTCATTTAGTATTCAATGCTAATTTTTTAAAAGAATGACAGCCTTTTTTATTTTGATTTCCTTTACTTATATTCTTTTAATAGGATCATTTATCTATGGTTTTTTTTGGATGAAAGAATTCCGAAGGAAAGATATTCTTGCACAAAACACTTTTACCATCATCGTTCCTTTCCGAAATGAATCCGAGAATTTACCCTTGTTATTGGCTAGTTTTACAAAACTCGACTACCCTGTAGAACTATTTGAAATTTTATTAATCAATGATGAATCGGAGGATGATTATATTACGCCTATCAACAAATTCAAGAGAAACAATACAGGCATCAACCTTAGAGTAATCAATAATAACAGAACTTCTAAGTCACCAAAGAAGGATGCAATAGAGACTGGTATTTTGCATTCAAACTTTGATTGGATTGTTACAACGGATGCTGATTGTGAATTTCCAGAGCGGTGGATTACCGAGTACGACCACTTTATTCAATTAAACAAACCTGTTTTTATTGCAGGGCCTGTTTGTTTTAAAAACAAGCCATCGTTTCTAGCCATTTTCCAAAGTTTAGATTTCTCTGCCCTTATTGGTTGCACTATTGGAGGATTCGGAATTAAAAAACCTTTTATGTGTAATGGAGCAAATCTTTGTTATCAAAAAAGCACGTTTATGGATCTGGATGGATTCCAAGGAAATACTGACATTGCAAGTGGTGATGATATCTTTTTATTAGAAAAGATGCTTGCCAAGTACCCGAAACAAACAAAATACCTAAAATCAACTGATGCCTTAGTTACAACTTCTACCATGCCATCACTTAAAGAATTGATTCATCAACGAGTTCGCTGGGCTTCAAAAACGACATCTTACAACAATAATTTCGCCAAGTTTGTAGGTGTTACTGTTCTCTTAATGAATATTGTTTGTGTATTTATAATTACCAAGGCCGTTTTTCAACTTAATATTTCCCAAACATCTCTCCTTATTTTATCGCTTAAAATCGGGATTGATTTTATCATTATCTCCATAATGCTACGGTTTACAAAGAAAACATCTAACCTTTTCTTCTATCCTATAATTTCAATAATCCATCCGTTTTTCAATACTTTAATTGCTTTTATTAGTCTCTTTAAAAGAAAATATAGTTGGAAAAACCGTGACTTTTAAGAAATCCTCACACAAAGCAGCAATTGGTTATTTTACATAATAAACGGTATGATTCTATAAATAAACGGTTTTTTTCTTACAAAAATTAAAGTTATCAACAGTACTATTAGGTTGTTAACAATTTAATCTCTATATTGTGGGAATTACCCCCTAACTTTACAATAATGGCTTCATATAACTACAAAACCACAAACCCGGCATTCAGCAGAGGCGTCTGGAGAGGTTATTCGTCGACCTCAAATAAAATGACCGTTAACGGAATTTTATTAAAAGCACTTTTTTGCATTATTTTAGTGGCTCTTTCTACCTTTCTTACATGGAGTGCAATAGACCAAGGGTTTAATATTCATCTTTTAATGTACAGCGGTCTCATCGCCACTTTAATTTTTAGTTTATTAACAGTTCTCTTTCACAAGCTTGCCCCGGTATTCGTTCCTCTTTATGCATTGGCTTTAGGTTTTTTTCTTGGAAGTATTACTGTTTTTGCCAAAAGTAAATTCAATGAAATACCAACACAAACTATAGAAATAACAATCAGTACTTTTTTGCTTATGTTATTCCTATACAAAGCAAGGTTAGTTCAAGTATCTCAACGAATTAAAAGCGCTTTAGTAGTTGCTGTAGCAATTATAATCACCATTTATGCGACAAGTTGGACATTGCAATTTATCAATATCGAAACGCCATTTATCATCTTAGACAACACATCTTATTTATCAATCGCCTTTAACATAATAGCCGCTGGTGTAGTTGTATTTACGCTACTTTTAGATTTTGATTTTATTGAAAGAAAGAAAAATCACGCTCCTAAATATATGGAATGGGTTGCAACCTGGGGCCTTCTTATTACCATTGTTTGGGTTTATATTGAAGCGATCATACTTATAAAGCGAATGGTTCTGAATAAATAAAAATTTATTCAAATAATGCTGCTAATATCCATTCTGCATTAGAAAACAAATATAAAATACCAAATAACACGATCAACAAAATTGTTAATTTTGTTTTGTTAGGTTTTTTTCTTTTCTTGAATCTACTACTCATTTATTTTACTTTTAAATATATTAACTTTACTGCTACAGTAATTTAACTACGTTGAATACTGAAAACAGATTATAGTG
>JAGLDM010000303.1 GCA_023145595.1 Flavobacteriaceae bacterium
GCGCCTATTGGATGGCAGGTGGCGCGTGGGAATGGACGTCTGATTGGTATAAACCATATAGTGGAAACACTGTAAATAGTAGTGCATACGGAGAAAAATATAAAGTAATTAGAGGAGCATCAAATTTTGCTGACCCGAGTATGCAACGTTGTGCTCACAGATATTACCTTCCTCCGAACATGAAACAAAGTGGATATCCTGTTGGCTTTAGGTGTGTTATTTCTGCTGATAGAAAAGATTGAAAATGAGTTTTAAAAAGGTCTATTCTTTTTCACTCATTTCTCTTCTTTTTTAAGGTTATTGCTAACTTCAAATTTATAAGTTGAGATGATTTTTTAAGTAATCATAGCCACCCTTTTTTGGACGGTACCAACAAAAACTAGCATGGTAATATAGCAGTCTAGTAAGTGGTAAATTATATTCAAAAGCAAAACCCCAAAACGGATATCTTGGGGTTGTTAAACTCTATATTTTAAATAAGTATTAGTAAAGAAGTATTATTTTTTCTTATGAAATAGTACTTTTGCTGGAATTTCCTCTTTCTCAATTCCAGGACCTTCCCAAGAAACTTTTAAGCCATTGCTTCCACCTTCTTGAAAATATTTTACAGAAATAGGGTGCAATCCTGCTTTTAAACGAATCGATTTATTAATTTCAATAACTGGATGCAACCCGTCGTTATTTAATAGAAGAATGTCATCTATATACAATCTTCCGCCATCATTAGTTGCAAGGTATAAAGTGTATTCGCCATCTTTCGGTATGTTGATATAGCCTTCAAAATCAAAAGAAAAGAATTGCTCTTTTTCTCTTAAATCGTGGTTAAATTGAGAATGAATTCCTGTTTTTACAGGAGTAGCATTTAGCATATCATTTACCACTCTAAAAATACCATGTGCATATTTATATGAAAGTCCGGGGGATACTTGACTTAAATAAACCTTTTCAATCTCTCCAATTTTTTTAATTTCTGCGGTTGAAGGCAAACTTTCTTGAATGCCTTTATAAGCAATCATTTTAATGGTCGTGGTTTTATTTACAGTAAATGGTTTTTTATATAGCATCGATTTTTTAGTTGGCTCAGAACCATCCAGCGTATAATAAATTTCAGAATCTTTTGTATCACATGCCAATTTAACTTCTCTGTCTTCATTAAATACTCTTTCTGTATCCGTAATGTAAGGTGTTACTGCAATTGGCTCAATATCCATGACCTGCGGATGCTCGCTATTGATAGCCCATTGCTTATTTGGCTCAGATCCCATTTCTAAAACAAGTTTTCCTCCTTTTACCAAATCAGTATGTTTAAACCAAAATTGATTCAGTTC
>JAGLDM010000304.1 GCA_023145595.1 Flavobacteriaceae bacterium
TTTTAATCTGATCATTCATCAATGCAATTAAGGGCGATATTACGATGCAAATTCCGGGTTTTGTTAAAGCCGGAATTTGAAAACAAACCGATTTCCCACCTCCTGTAGGTAGCAAAACTAAAGTGTCTTGTCCGCTTAAAACACTATTAATGATTTCTTCTTGTGGAGATCTAAATTTAGAATACCCCCAATACTCTTTAAGTAAGTCTAAGGGATTTATCATTTAATCACAAGCGAATTTAAAATAAATTGTGTTCTCATTTTAACGGTTCCGAATGGAACTTCAATAAATTGGTAGTTATATTTGATATAGGTTTTTTTTATAAATTTATAAATAGTCATAGATTCCTCATAAGATTCATAACGCTCGTTATCACTCAAGTAAATTTCTTCCCAGGGCGGCATTAAAAAAACAGTCGAATACCTATTCTGAATACAACTTTTGTCATATAATTCCGAGATTTTTGTTTGTTTAAACTCCATATAAGCGATAATATCGGGAATGCCTCTATCAAAAAAAACAAGGTTGTGTTTTGTCTCACTTGCTTCTATATATTGTCTTTCTCGCTCTATTAAAAGCATTTTACTGAATAGCAAAGGGTCTTTTAAAAACAGTTGTTCTGTTCCTTTTTTTTGAGCATCTAAGATTATTTGACGTGAAACTTCGTTTATACAATTATAATTTAGTTCTCTGAGTTGATTAATGACCGTTGTTTTTCCAGAACCAGGTCCTCCACTTATTACTATCTTTTGCTGCATTCTATAAAATTAGGAAATCAAAATTGTTCTGCAAAATTATTATTATTGTTCTTATATAGCCGTAATTTTGTTTGGAAAATTGACGAATTAAAGAACCAACATTAAACTTACATAAAATTATGGATGAAAAGAAAGATATTTACAAGAAATTAAAAGAAACCTTAGATGAAACGACGACTTTTCCAACAAAGTATTTGTATAAATTTATCATACCCAATGAAGCATTTAAATTAAAGCAAATAGAAAATGTGTTTAATTATGGTGGGGCTGTAATAGATACGCGTCCATCTAAGACAGGGAAGTATGTAAGTATTTCTATTTTGATAGAGATGCAAGATTCTAATGAAATCATTTCAAAATATAAAGAAGCGGGAACTATAAAAGGTATCATTTCTTTATAAGAATTTAACGATATCATCTTGTTTGATAAACTTAAGTCAATTATGTGGTATTAAAATAAGATTCCCTATTTTTGTTTTTCTTAAAAAAAACATATTATGATAATGAAAAAAACAGTATTATTTTTACTATTGTCGATTACAATACATGGTCTGTCTCAAACAGAAGAGGTTTTGTTTTCGATTGATGATCAAGCAATAACAACAAAAGAATTTACGCATGTTTATAATAAAAATATTGATGATGTTCTAAATAATAATCAAAAAGAAATTGATAATTATTTAGAATTGTATGTTAATTATAAATTAAAAGTAAGACAAGCACAAGATCTGAAATTAGACACTGTTTCGAGTTATAAAAAAGATTTAAGTTCTTATAAAAAACAATTGATGGCTCCTTATCTGAGAGATGATGAATCTCTTAATGAATTGGTTAAAGAGGCTTATGATAGAAGTTTGGTGAAAATTAATGCGAGTCACATTTTAATTAAACTCCCGAAAAACTCAAAGGATACTCTAGCTGCCTATACTAAAATTATGGAGGCCAAAGAGAAAATTGAAGCAGGAGAAGATATTGCTACTGTAGCCGTTGAATATTCAGAAGATCCTTCGGCAGCAATCAACGAAGGTAATTTAGGTTATTTTTCTGTTTTCAATATGGTATATCCTTTTGAAAACGCTGTTTATTCTACGAAAAAAAATGAAGTATCAAATCCATTTAGATCAAGGTTTGGATATCATATTGTTTATGTACATGACATAAGAAAGATTTACGAACCAAGAAAAATCTCAAGTATTACGATAAAACTTGACAGTGTATCTAGTCGGACTAAAATTGATAAATTGTATCAAAAATTAGAAGATGGTGAAGATTTTTCTGATCTAGTATTGAAATTTTCTGAAGATGATTCCACTTCTGTAAAAAAAAGAGGTGATTTAGGATGGTTTGATTCATTAGACGATTTCGAAAAATATAGGGATCTGTTTTCTTCATTAGAAAATATAGGAGATTATTCTCAGCCATTTAAAACTGAATTTGGGTGGAGTATTATAAAATTAACAGATATACGTCGAGTTAGAGATTTTGAAGAAGTAGAGGAGGCGTTAACGAAAAAGGTGAAAGAAGGAGATCGTGCTAATACTCTTGATAATTCTATAATTCATGAAATTAAAGATAATTATACTATTGTTGTAAAGAAAAAATCTTTAAAATTATTTAAGTCGGGCTCACAGAAAGTTGTTAAAAAATTAGACAAAGTCTTTATGACTTTAGAAGGAGAAACAGTTTCTAATCAACAGTTCTTTGATTTTCTTGAAGGTAAAGAATTTTCTAGCGCTTTATTAGAGAAATTTAAAGAAGAAAAAATAATGGATTATTATAAACTTCATTTGGTCGAAACTAATGAAGAATTCGCGTTTTTATTTCAAGAGTACCGAGAAGGCTTGTTGCTGTTTTCATTAACGCAGCAACGAATTTGGGACAAATCTACAGACAGTATTGGGTTAAAAACATATTACGAATCTAATAAAAAGAATTATAAGCAGTCATTAGAAGAAGATAGAGGTCAAATTTTAAATGATTATCAAGCCAACTTGCAGGATTTATGGATAGAAGAATTACATAAAACCTATAATGTAAAGATAAATAATTTGGCAGTAGAAAAATTAAAAGGAACTATTAATGAAGAGTAGTGCCGTTTTCATATTAGTTTTTTTTTTGACTTCATGTAATTATATCTCTAATAGAAAGGAAGATAATTCTGAAAAAGGAAGGGTAGTAGCACGTGTGTATAGTAGTCTTTTATATGAAAATGAACTAAGTGTCCCTTCAAATCTTACAGGAACAGATAGTGTGCAATTGGTGAAAACGATCATTAATTCATGGGCAAGACAGCAATTGTTATTACATCATGCTGAAATTAATTTAGAAGACAAATCGAAAGAGTTTAATAAATTAGTAACAGATTATCATTCGGCTTTATATATCAATGCCTATAAAGAATCATTGGTTTTAGATAAATTAAACCTTGAAGTAACCGATTACGAAATTGAAAAATACTATACCATAAATCAGAATAATTTTAAATTGAATGAAGAGTTATTACAATTACGTTTCATTCATGCAGATAGTGGTAGAAATGATAAAAAAGAATTAATAAAGTTATTTAGGTCAAAGTCTAGCAGCGATATTGATAGTCTTCAATTAAGGAAGCTTGAGTTTAGATCATTTAATTTTAATGACTCGGTTTGGGTAAAATATACAGAGGTTCTTCAAAAAATAGAAGGGCTAAACAAATTGGATAAAAAACGAATTTTAAAAAAATCAAGTTTTATTCAAAAAGAAGATTCATCAGGATTATATTTAATTCTTGTTAAAGATGTTTTACGACGTAATGAAACAGCTCCTTTGAGTTATGTTTCACCTACAATAAAGCAGATTATACTGCAAAAGAGGAAATTAGAATTCTTAAGAGAAATTGAAGTCGATTTATTAAATGATGCCATTAAAAATCAATATTTTGAAGAATATTAAAATGATAAAAGGAAGTATAACCTCAGTATTTATACTAGCACTATTGGTACTCAATGGGTATTCTCAAGAAAGAGTTAAGGTTGATGGAGTTGCTGTGGTGGTTGGAAAAAATATTGTATTAGATTCTGATATAGAGAAGTTTAAGCAAGAAATTGAAATGCGTAGTGAGGGTAAAATCATTATTTCAGATTGTGAAATGCTAGAAGAGATTATGCTACAAAAATTACTTTCACATCATGCTGTTATTGATAGTATTGTGGTTTCTGATGATAGAGTTGAAGAACAAGTAAATAATACAATTGGTTCTTTTACTCAGCAATTAGGAGACTTAGAAAAAGTAGTGGAGTTTTACGGATTTAATGATGAAGAAGACTTACGGAAAGAACTGAGTATAATTAACAGGGAACAATTCTTAATTCAAGGAGAAAGAGCAGGAATTACCGCAGAAGTTGACGTTACCCCAGATGAAGTACGTACTTATTTTAATAGTTTAAAGGAAGCAGATGTTTTACCAGAATTTGGGGCAGAAATTGAATTGTCTCAAATTGTAATCTATGCAAAACCAAGTGAAGAGGAGGTTGAACGTGTGATTGCAAGATTGAATCAAATAAAAAAAGAAGTTGAAGCAGGTTCTAGTATGAATATGAAAGCTGTTTTAAATTCTGACGACCCAAGTGTGTCCGGGACAGGTCAAGGTGCAGGTGGTTTTTACTCTATCAATCGTCAAAGCCAGTTTGTAAAGGAATTTAAGGAGGTTGCATTTAGTTTAGAAGAAGGGCAAGTTTCTGAACCCTTTGAATCTGATTTTGGATACCATATTTTAAAAGTTGAAAAAATTAAAGGGCAGCAAGTTGATTTGCGTCATATTTTAATTCAAGCAGAAATTGATGATGCAAAATTGAAAGAATCAAAAGATCTTTTAGAAAAAATAATTCAAGATATTGCAGATAGTACAATTACTTTTGAAAAAGCGGTACTTCGTTATTCACAAGATATAAAAACTAGATATAATAAAGGAACGTTAATAAATCCAGGTACTGGTGATTCTTATTTTGAATTGACTAGAATGGATCCTTCTCTTTATTCAAGGGTTGTTAATCTAAATAGTGGTGATATTACAGAGCCTTATTATGATGAAACTCGCGAAGGAGAAAAAATGTTTAAGATATTACTGTTAAAATCAAAGTCAGATACACATATTGCGAATTATGTAGATGATTATGTAAAAATTCAAGAATTAGCGTTGCAAAAAAAGCAAGAAGAAGAAATTGAGAAGTGGGCAGATGATAAAATTAAGGATACCTATATAAAAATCAATAAAGACTACAAGGACTGTTCTTTTGACAGGAATTGGAAAAAAGATGAAAAGTAACAGATGTCTGATGTAAAAGCAATAGAAGAATTACAAATTAAATATAAAGATTTACGAAAAGAAATTGCCAAAGTAATTGTTGGGCAAGA
>JAGLDM010000305.1 GCA_023145595.1 Flavobacteriaceae bacterium
GCCAATCGATCTTATGAGTGGTAGAATAAGGGATCAATATACAAATCTGGGGTGATTTGAAATTATGTTAATTTTGAAAAATAAACATTCTTAATATTTCTTAAGTTCAATTAATAAACAAAACTTTTAGAGGGTTCGCGAAATTAGTGTCTCAAACTCCATTTTTCTCTGAGTATCTCTGTGTAATAAAATATAACTACAAAGTTGACAAAGTTTCACAAAGAATGTTTGAATTGAAAACGAATCGTACCTCTCTATTTTGGGGAGGTTAGGAGGGTTTTTCAACTAAACAAATCCGAAGATAAATACCTGTCACCCCGATCAGGGATTACTGCTACAATAGTTCCTTTATCTATTTTCTGTGCTAATTTTAAAGCAACAGCAACAGAGCCTCCTGCACTCATTCCGCAGAAAACACCTTCTTCTCTTGCCAATCGCTTAGTCATTTCACGAGCTTCAGATTCGCTTACGTCAATAACCAAATCTACTTTTGAAGCATCAAATATTTTAGGTACATATTCTTGAGGCCATTTACGAATTCCCGGAATTTTTGATCCATCTGTGGGTTGAGCACCGACAATCTGAATATCTGAATTCTGCTCTTTTAAGAAAGTAGAAACTCCCATAATTGTTCCAGTAGTTCCCATTGCTGAGACAAAATGTGTGATTTCTCCTTCGGTATCTTGCCAAATTTCTGGTCCTGTAGTTTTGTAGTGTGCTTTCCAATTATCGTGATTCGCAAACTGATTAAGCATTACATAACCATCTTCTTTAACTTTTTTGTCGACGTAATCACGAGAACCAATAATGCCAGTTTCTGATGAGGTAAGCGTAACTTTTGCACCGTAAGCACGCATGGTTTGTACGCGTTCTTTGGTTGAATTCTCGGGTAGAACTAATTCTATATCTAACTTTAGAAGTTGGGCTATCATTGCAAGCGAAATTCCTGTATTTCCACTGGTAGCCTCTATTAATTTTGTGTTTTGATTGATTTCTTTTCGGTCTAAAGCAGACTTAATCATATTATATGCCGCGCGATCTTTTACAGAGCCGCCAGGGTTATTCCCCTCAAGTTTTAAAAGTAAATTAACGCCTTCTTTCTTTAAAATATTTTGAACTTTTGCTAAAGGTGTATTGCCAATTAAATCTAAGATACTTTGTGTGTTCATAAGCCCCTAAATCCCCAAAGGGGACTTTTTGATTTTAGTTTATTATTAATTGAATATTGCCAACTGCGACTGTTTACTAAAAACTACCGCTTCGGTTTCATCTGAGCTTTTGCATTATGATATACCAACGAGTCTTTTGGGATCGATTTAGTTACCCAAACATTTCCGCCAATGATGCTATTTGCACCAATTATGGTGTCGCCACCTAAAATAGTTGCGTTGGCATATATGGTTACATTTTCTTCAACAGTTGGATGCCTTTTTGAGTTCTTTAAACTCTTTTTCACCATCAAAGCACCTAAAGTTACTCCTTGATAAATTTTCACATTGTTGTGAATAACACAGGTTTCTCCAATTACAATTCCAGTGGCGTGATCTATAAAAAATGATTCCCCGATGGTTGCTCCAGAATGAATATCAACTCCAGTTAGTCTGTGCGCATATTCACTCATCAACCTTGGAATTAAAGGAATATTTAATAGGTATAATTCATGACTCAATCTATAAATAGCAATCGCATAAAAGCCAGGATACGCCAAATAAACCTCCTCTACACTGTTTGAAGCAGGGTCATTATTTACAATGGCATTTGCATCTAAATTTAGTTGTTCTAAAAGGTTTGGTAATTTTTCAAGAAACGTATGCCAAGCAA
>JAGLDM010000306.1 GCA_023145595.1 Flavobacteriaceae bacterium
ACCATGACCATGACCATGACCATGAAAAAAACGAAGAACATGAACATTCGCACAGTGAAATAATAGAACTTCTTGCAGGTGTTGATTTACTAATTGTAAAAAACATTGGTAAATACATGAAGAAGGATCTTGATAAAAGCAAAATTAAATATCAGCGAGTAACTGAACCAGAAATAAAAAATGTAATTAACAAATATCAAAAAGAAGGTTTAAAATGAAAATAGCAATTCCAAGTAATAATAATATTAATATTTCACGTCATTTCGGAAGAACAAAAGGCTTTGTAATTTGTGAAATAGAGAATGATACAATTATCAAAAAAGAATATACTCAAAACACTTTTACAGGACACGCGCAAGGATTACATAGTGATCATGACCACAACCATGAGCACGGGCAAGGAAATCATAGTCATGATGGGATTTTTAATGCTATTGGTGACTGTAAAATCGTAATCGCTGGTGGAATGGGAAGAAAACTTTATAATGATTTTGAACAAAAAAACATAAAAGTCTTTGTGACCAAAGAAAAGAACATTGATAGTGCATTAAATTTATTTTTGAATAGCGAATTAGACAATAATTCAGATAGCTGTTGTAGTCATTAATAAAAAGAGGATAACATTGGTAACCGGTGTACAAGGTGCACCGGTTAATAATTCATTAAGGCATATTTTTCCTAGCGGAAAATCTTCGTATCTTTACAGAAATTTGTTCCAAACATATATAATACTCAATTACATGAGTTTTTGAATGGTGAAATCACAAAGAACAATTTAACTGATGAAAATTTGGGGAAAATGGTAAATCAAAAAAAAAATGATTGGAATGGCTTATTATTGTTTCTTGCCCCATATTTAATCACCCCCATAGTTTACATTATTTCCCTACTCCCTTTTTGGGTTCTTTATCGTATATCTGATTTTATAAACTTTATTATTTTTAAAATTATTGGTTATAGAAAAGACATCATTCACACGAACCTCAAAAATTCATTTCCTAACAAATCTAAATCAGAAATAAATGAAATTCACAAAAAATTTAATCGCTTTTTTTGCGATTTAATTGTTGAAACAATAAAAACATTAACCATTAGCAAAAAAACAGGAGAAAAACGTTGTTCTTTTGATGATGAATCAGTTAAACTATTAGATCAACTTCATAAAGATCATAAGAAAATAATACTTGTTTTAGGTCATCAAGGAAATTGGGAAATTGCTGGTGTTGGTATGAACTCACAATGCAAACAGCAATTATACATTATATACCACCCTCTTTCTAACCCCTACCTTAACCAATTGATTATAAAGATGAGAACTAAGTTGGGCAATCGTTTAATACCAATGAAAGATGTTTTTAGGAAGATGATTGGTGATCGAAAAAATGATGAGGTGAGTGCTGTTGCCTTTATCGCAGATCAAACTCCACCTAAAGACAATGCTTATTGGACTACTTTTTTAAACCAAGATACTCCCGTGTTTTGGGGTACAGAAATTATTGCTTCAAAATTAAACTACCCTGTCGTTTATATTAGTATTTCTCAGGCAAAAAGAGGCTACTATAATATGACTGCTGAAATGCTTTGCGAAAACCCTAAAGATACTAGCAAAGGTGAAATTTCTGAAATGCACACCAAAAAATTAGAAAAAGACATTATAAAACAACCCGAAATTTGGTTATGGAGCCATAGAAGATGGAAGCATAAAAGACCTGCAGAAAATGCTTGATTTTATCAAAAAAAATAACAACTCCTTTCAATATATTTACGCCTCTCGCATCACAAACTTGAATTAGTATTCATCTGTAGTGCCAATGTTAATTTATTCCAAAGAAGTTTTGTTACAACCCTTAACAATGTTTAACTTAAATAGAGAAAATATTCACCTTTTGAACTTTACTCAAAAAAACCTTCTAACCGATAAGTTTTGTATCTTTGCACCCCAATAATTAATATTAAATTCTACACTTATGAATAAAAAAGTAATCTTGATGATTTTGGATGGATGGGGAACGTCTCCAGACCCAAAAGTATCTGCAATAGACCACGCAAACACCCCTTTTATTGATGCTCTTTATAAAAACTTCCCCAATGCCGCTTTAAGAACGGATGGACTCCATGTAGGTTTGCCTGAAGGTCAAATGGGAAACAGCGAAGTAGGTCACATGAATTTAGGTGCAGGTCGAATTGTTTATCAAGATTTGGCAAAAATAAATTTAGCCGTTGAAAATAATACTTTGGAAAAAGAACAAGTATTAATTGATGCGTTTAAATATGCTAAAGACAATAATAAAAATGTGCACTTTTTAGGATTATTGAGTAATGGCGGAGTGCATTCACACACCAATCACTTAAAAGGATTGATAGATGCTGCAAATGCTTACGGAGTTCAGAATTCATATATTCATGCTTTTACAGATGGACGCGATGTAGATCCAAAATCTGGAAAAAATTACGTTGCAGATATTGAAAATCATATCGAAAACACCAATACAAAACTAGCATCAATTACGGGTCGTTATTTCGCAATGGATCGTGATAATCGTTGGGAACGTGTAAAATTAGCCTATGATTGTATCGTTAACGGAATTGGTTCAAAAAGCACAAATGCAACAGAAACTATTCAAGAAAATTATGATAACGGTATTACCGATGAATTTTTAAAACCAATCATTTTATCTGAAAACAACCAACCAGTTGTAACCTTAAAAGATGATGACGTTGTAATATTCTTTAACTTTAGAACTGATAGAGGTCGTGAATTAACCAATATGTTAAGTCAGAATCATTTTCATGAGCAAAACACACACAAACTAGATTTGTATTATGTAACCATGACCAATTACGATGATTCCTTTAAAGGAATGCATGTTATTTTCAATAAAGATAATTTAACAGAAACCTTAGGTGAAGTTTTATCAAAAAACGGAAAAAAACAAATTAGAATTGCAGAAACAGAAAAATATCCACATGTCACTTTTTTCTTTTCTGGCGGACAAGAAGAACCTTTTGAAGGCGAATCTCGGATTTTAAGAAATTCCCCAAAAGTAGCAACATACGATTTACAACCAGAAATGAGCGCCTATGAATTGCGTGACGGCTTAATTCCTGAATTGGAAAAAGGTGAAGTTGATTTTGTTTGTCTAAACTTTGCAAATGGAGATATGGTGGGTCATACCGGAATTATGGAGGCTGCTATTAAAGCCTGTGAAGCTGTTGATGAATGCGTAAAAGATGTTGTAACCACCGCTTTAGACAACGGCTATACAACCTTACTTATTGCAGATCATGGAAACTGTGAAACCATGATAAACCCAGACGGAAGCCCTCATACAGCACACACTACGAACCCTGTCCCTCTTATTTTAATAGACAATGATTTAAAAGAAATTAAGGATGGTGTTTTAGGAGATATGGCTCCAACAATTTTAAAATTAATTGGCGTAGAACAGCCAGAAGCAATGACAAGACATTCACTTGTATAAAAAAACCTATGATAAAAATTAAAACTCGAGAAGAAATTGAATTGATGCGCGAAAGTGCTTTAATCGTTTCTAAGACCCTAGGAATGCTTGCTAAAGAAGTGAAACCTGGAGTAACAACTTTACAACTCGACAAACTTGCCGAAGAATTTATTAGAGAGCAAGGGGCAATTCCCGGGTTTCTTGGGCTATATGGCTTTCCAAATACACTTTGTATGAGTCCGAATGAGCAAGTTGTTCATGGATTTCCAAACA
>JAGLDM010000307.1 GCA_023145595.1 Flavobacteriaceae bacterium
GCAGCAGCGCTTATTGAAGGTATTGCTTTTGCTGCATTATTTGCAAAGTAAGACATCAAAATTTCAACATCAGTTATAACGGTTGGTTATAGCTGATGTTTTATTCAAAAAAATTAAAATTTTAAAAATATTATGGAAAAATTAATTAATGATTTTTCATTTGGACTGTTTTTTTGGCAAGTAATTCTTTTTGTATTACTGCTAATTCTTTTGAAAAAATTTGCATGGGAGCCTATCCTTACTGCGATTAATGATCGTGAGGAAGGAATTAAAAACGCTTTGATTTCTGCAGAAGAGGCGAAGAAAGAAATGCAAAATATCCAAGCGGATAATGAGCGTATCTTAAAAGAAGCAAGAGCAGAACGTGATGGAATGGTGAAGGATGCCCGTATTATTAAGGAGAAGATGTTAGTAGATGCAAAAGAAGAATCCAAAGCAGAAGCAACTAAAATTATTGCACAAGCACAGGCAGCAATTGAATCAGAAAAACAAGCCGCAATTGTAGACCTTAAAAATCAGGTTGCCGAATTATCTATAGGTATTGCAGAAAAAGTAATACGTAAAGAATTAGCAAACGATAAAGAGCAATCTAAATTGGTTGCCGAATTATTGAAAGAAGTTACAATCAGCTAAATAAATAGCAATGAGTAATAATAGAGCAGCAATAAGATACGCAAAGGCAGTTTTAAGTTTATCAGAAGGTCAAAAAACTTCGGATGAAACTTATAGCAATATGCAATTAATTGCGACCACTATTTCTGAAAGTGATGATCTTCAATTGGTTTTAAATAGTTCAATTGTTCAGTTGAATGATAAGAAAAAGGCATTATTAGCCGTTTTTGGAACTAAAATTAATGAAACATCAAAAAAGTTAATCGACCTTTTAATTTTAAATAAAAGATTGGCTGAATTTGGAAATGTAGCAACTCAATATATAGCCCTTTATGATACGCTTAAAGGAAAGCAAGAAGCTGTTGTAACAACAGCTGTCCCTTTAACAAAAGATTTGAGCAATCAAGTATTGGCTAAAGTAAAAGAATTGACAGGGAAAGAAGCAACACTTTCTAATATTGTAAATCCATCTATTTTAGGAGGATTTATTTTACGTGTTGGAGATATTCAATACGATGCAAGTATATCGAATAAATTAAATGTCTTGAAAAGACAATTTAGTGCATAATAAAAAATTAGTTTTAAAAAACAAATAAAATGGCAGCAATAAAACCAGCTGAAGTTTCAGCAATTTTAAAGCAACAATTATCAGGATTTGATGGAGGAGCATCACTTGATGAGGTAGGAACAGTATTACAAATTGGGGATGGTATTGCACGTATTTACGGTTTGGCTAATGCACAAAATGGTGAATTAGTTCAATTCGAAAACGGATTGGAAGGTCTTGTTTTGAACATTGAAGAAGATAATGTTGGAGTTGTATTATTAGGAGCATCAACAGAGATTAAAGAGGGCGGAATTGTAAAACGCACAAAACGTATTGCTTCATTAAGAGTTGGTGAAGGAATTATAGGTCGTGTTGTTGATACCTTAGGGCTTCCAATTGATGGTAAAGGATCAATTCAAGGAGAGACTTTTGAAATGCCTTTAGAGCGTAAAGCTCCTGGAGTTATATTTCGTGAGCCTGTAACTGAGCCTATGCAAACAGGAGTTAAAGCAATTGATGCTATGATTCCAATTGGTAGAGGACAACGTGAATTGATTATTGGTGACCGTCAAACTGGTAAATCTACCGTTGCGATTGATACCATTATCAACCAAAAAGAATTTTACGATGCAGGGGAGCCTGTTTATTGTATCTATGTTGCAATCGGTCAAAAAGCATCTACCGTTGCAGGTATTGTCGCTTTATTTGAAGAAAAAGGAGCAATGGCTTATACAACTATTGTTGCTGCAAATGCATCAGATCCTGCAGCAATGCAAGT
>JAGLDM010000308.1 GCA_023145595.1 Flavobacteriaceae bacterium
ATTCTATTACTGATGTGGCTTTATTGGAGTCTTGTATCAAAGATGATTTAAACAAAATAGCACCGAGAGTAATGGCTGTTTTAGATCCTATAAAAGTGGTTATTACGAATTACCCTGAAGGAGAAAGCGAAATTTTAGATGCAAATTATAATGATTACGCAGAAGGATTTGGATCAAGAGACGTTCCTTTTTCAAGAGAAATTTATATAGAACGAGAGGATTTTAGAGAAGAAGCAAATAAAAAATTCTTCCGATTAAAATTGGGTAAAGAAGTTCGACTAAAAAATGCATACATCATAAAAGCCGAAAGTTGTACCAAGGATGCAGACGGAAACATTACCGAAATTCAATGTACTTATGACGCTGATTCTAAAAGTGGATCTGGTTCAGAAGCAAGTAAGCGAAAAGTGAAAGGAACCTTACATTGGGTTTCTGCAGCACATGCCATTGAATCTGAAGTGCGTGTTTATGACCGTTTGTTTAGTGATGAGGCTCCAGATGGACAGAAAGATAAAAACTTCTTAGATTTTATAAATCCGAATTCATTGGAGATTCTTACTGCTTTTGTAGAGCCTAGTTTAAAATCAGCAAAAATTGGTGAGCGTTTTCAGTTTCAACGAAAAGGTTATTTTTGTGTTGATACCGATGCTACAGAAGGAAAATTAGTGTTTAATAGAACGGTGCCTTTGCGTGATTCTTGGGCTAAAGTTGAGAAGAAATAAGAAGATTTTAGTCTTCTGTTTTTAAGAGACTTTCAACATAAAATTTTCCTTTCATTTTCCCATAATGTCCGGGGTAACTACAAATGAAATCATAAACCCCTTTTGCTGGAGCGGTAAAAAGAATCCACGCTTGTTTCACCACCTCCAATTAAACCCGTATGAGCGATAATGTAATCTCCCTTTGGGATATAATCTGAGGATTTAGCTTCAATATCCAACCGAATATCATAAGAGTCTTTGCTAGGTATAGAACTGTTATTATTATTCGTACAACTTGATAAAATAAAACCGATTAGCGCAATATAAAAGACAACATATTTCATGATCTAATTTTTTAATTACAGCGCCTTCTAATCAACTTAAAGAAGTTATTTGACCTTATACTGTAAATTTGAAGCAAACATCAATTCATCAAAAACTCGGTTTAAAATTTGACTTTTGTAATTTTCTGAAACTAATTCGCTTTGAAACCGAACTTCATCACCTATAGAAGCCGGCGTTTTTTCTACGGCTATCCAAAAATCTTTGTGTTCATGCCCCTCTCCTTCTTCATGCTTATGATTCCCTAAGTCTTCTTTAATCTTTAAGTAAGTATATCCGCCAGCGTCAATTACCTCCATAACTGTACCCTGATAAAAAGGTTTATTAACCTCTCCTTTCATTCCATTGGAGTTTAGACCTTCTGAGTTATGATTATGATTTACGCTATCAATCGAACTTGGCGTTGTGTTTAATGGTGTTAACTTAATAGGCTCTTTACATTGAATAAATGCTAAAAAGGAAATTGATAAAAATAATGTTTTAAATATGTTCATAATTTAATGTTTTAAATAGTTCGTTTTTTATATCCAAGAACCATTGTTAATATGATAAAACCAAATAATATATATGCCCACAAAGGCATTGGCACAGGGTCTCCCGTTGCATATGAATGCATTCCCGAAAGATAAAAATTAACTCCGTAATACGTCATCAAAATAGTAAAAAAAGACAAAACAGAACTAATTGCAAATAAATAATGAGAGTATATACTACGTATAAACCTAAGGTGTAATACCAAAGTATATATAATGATAGAAATATATGTCCATGTTTCTTTTGGATCCCACCCCCAATATCTACCCCATGATTCGTTGGCCCAAATTGCACCAAAAAAATTACCAATAGTCAAAAGTATTATTCCGAATATAATGGTGGCCTCATTGATATACGTTATGTTTTGAATATGAGTATCGAGATGTTTTCTTTTGGGTGATTTAAGTATATATAAGCATAAAGTAAGAAAACCTAGTATAGCAGAAACACCTAAAAACCCGTAGCTTGCTGTTATGACCGAAACATGAATACTTAGCCAATAAGATTTTAAAACAGGCACCAAACTTGTTATTTGTGGATTTATTTCGCCTAAATAAGCGGAAAAAATAAAAACTCCTGCCATGATTAGCGCAGCGCCTTGCCCAATAATTGATTTTCGCAAGAATAATATCCCTGCCAAAACAGATGAATAGGCAATATAAATCATCGTTTCATACGTGTTACTGATTGGTGCATAACCACCGATATACCATCGTAAAATGATACCAAAAGTATGAAAAGCAAACAATGAAAAAATCAAAACATTGACAACTAATTTTAGTTTAGAATTGATTAAATTATTCTTAAACATCGAAACAAGACTGTAAATGATAAGCAGAAAACCAACTAATAAATATGCTATAGAGAGTTTTATGAATATAGATGAGTTATTATACCACAGTTCTGCATCTTGTCTTGATTGTTCCGGTATAATTTCATGACCATATTCTTGTTGGTATTTCTTTATCGAATTCACATGCTGAATCGCCCCATCATAATCCCTACTGTATATTTTATCAAACAATTTACTTGATTCATTTTCCAGTTCTGCCCGGTTTATTTTCATAAACATGGTAGAAAAGTCTACCCAAGTGTTTGTAGAATCGTTAGGTATTGGAAATATCTTTAAAAGCATCGCTCTGTACGACATAAATGCAACATTCAACAATTCATCTACTTGTATAAGGTCTCGCTCAAAAGTTCCTCTTTTTGAAGGAACCAGTTTATTAGCTTCTTCTGTTTCTTTGGTTAATTTAAATTTTCCATCATCAAAAAACGATGAAAAAGGAACGAGTTTCTGGGTAGTAGGTACTCCCAACAATTTACGCAGTTTTGGAGTTTTTACCTTAATAAGGTTTACCTTTTTCCATAGTTCAGGTCTAGAAAACATTCCAATAATAACTTGGTTTGCATCCATTCCATTCCATGTGCTTTTGCCTGTCAACTTATAAAGCACCTCCTTGTTTTGTGTGTCTAAAGGTTTCATACGGCCCGTTGGACCTTGTACTATTAAAGTCTTCATTTCTTCGGCTAAACCCTTAGAATTTTCCCGATGTTCTTGTAAATAACCCTGTATATAATCACTATACTCGTGTTCTTGAGCGTAGGTGTTAGCCGGAACGTTTAGCGCTATTAGAAACAGTGTCAACGATGCAATAGGCATCTCTTTAATCCTGTTCATTAAGAACCGTATCCTCGATGTTTTATCAAACAACGTAAGAATTAATCCGGTAAAGAGCAGAAAATAACCAAAATAGGTAATATGAACTCCTGGATCTCTATTAACCGTTAGAATCGTACCTTTTTCGTCTTCGTCATAAGAAGTTTGAAAAAATTTAAACCCTCTATATTTGAGTGTATTATTCATATATATATTGGCAGAAAACGAACTATTATTTTTGATGTCTTCTACCTCAACATCTGAACTATACTCAGATGGTGAGCGACTTCCTGGGTAGCGCTTTAGTTTAAAATCTTTTAAAGCAATATAGAATGGTAATTCAAAATATTGATCTCCAACCGTCACAATATTAGATTTCTCTCCCTCTCTTATTTGCATAGACCCGTCCAATCCAAAATGATAAGTTACAAATGCACCAATTAATATAATTACAAAAGCAAAATGAAAAATAGGTCCTGGTTTTAAAAGGTTTCGGCTGCTTTCTATAAAAACAAATATAAGATTGGCTGCAGAGAGAAAAAGCACAGATTGATACCACCAAGAAGCATAGATAACTTCTTTGGCATAATCGTTTCCATAATCATTTTCTAAAAACGTACCTATTGCTGCTCCTACTGCTAATACAATTAACAAAACGAACATTGTATAGTATGAACTTAATACTTTAAATTTCATATTCTGCTTTTATTCTTAAAAAAAGAAAATCTCTAACACAAAGGAAAGAGATTTTCAAATTAATTGTCGTTACTGCTTATTTTTCAATCGTATAAGATGCCTTAAGATCATTTTTTTCAATCGTATTCTTTGTGTCTTCTGACCAATTTCCTTTCTCAACCGCTTGTTTATTCCACTCTTTTTCAAGTGTTCTTTTAAACTCAAGTTTAGCAGCTACCAATTTTTCTAGAGGTACTCCCGCCAATTTTTGAGCTTTTTCTTTCGTATCAAAGTCTGGTGCTGAATAATTCATTACCCCTTTACTGGCTAATAAACCAACTATTTCAATTCGTGCTTGCATGGCAAAATCATTTGCTACAGAAAGAATTCTTAATGTCTCCTCTGGTGCGTGAAAAAATGAGGCGTGAGATGCTACTGCATAATCCCATCTCCATTGTCCTCTGCGGACTAAAGCTCTCGTTTCTTTTAGTTCTTCATCAGAAGCACCTACTTCCATTGCTTTAGCAATTTCTAAATGAGCTTTTGCTAGATTATCCATTGCAATCTCGTGCAATTCATCTTTTCGCTCATACTTTCTTGCTACGACCCCTTTTAATTTTTCTTCACTTTCTCTATGACAAGGCATACATGAGCGATCCATTGTATTAAGAGGATTTTGCAGTTGGTGATCCGAATATTTTACCGATCCCTCCTGTGTATAAGGCATGTGACAATCTGCACAAGAAACTCCTTTTTGTCCATGAATACCTGTTCTGAATAATTCATATCCAGGATGCTGTGCTTTTAACACTGGAACTCCTGATATTTTATTTTTAAAATCAACATGTTCTACCTCATCATAATATTTTTCCGCACCTTCTACAGTCAATCCATTCTGCCATGGAAAAGTAACAACTTTTGCAAGTTTTTCATTTCCTTCCTCATCTGTCCATTTCTCTTTTTTGAAATAATACTCTGAATGGCAAGCCGCACACACAAGACTTCTTTTTTCTTGATGAGTTGACTCTTCAAATGTTGGCAAACCTGCTGCCACAAGCCCTTCATTAAGAAACGGTACATGAACCTCTAACTCAGCAGTCTTAGGATTATGACAGTTATAACATCCAATAGTGTTCTTTATTTCACTCCCATACTTGGCCCATTTTCCTGAAAAATATTCTAATTTCCCATCTTCTTCTATCATTCTTGGAACATCTGGCGATTTACAAGACCAACAAGCTGTTGGCATAGGCCCCGTTTTACCATCAACTGGCGCTCCCGTTCTCAAAGTATTGGTGTTGTCTTGAATTGCATAAAAATGACCCCTAGGAGCATTATAATCCTTAGAGAAACCATATCCTGCCCATAAAACTGCTAGTTGAGATTTTTCTTCAAGCATATCTTGGACATTATCACTTTCTTTAGTCTTCATCCAAGACCCATATTGTCTCGGGTAATACCTTGCCCATTTTTCATTCTCTGCACGATCTACATGCTCAATTTCTGGTGTTAAATTAAGTATTACACGGTCTTCATTGTTTTCCTTAATACTTCCAGCCAACCAAATCATTGCAGCAATTGCTACAACAAGAAAAGTAATTGCGATTTTGTAGTTAATTTTCATTTTAAAAGAATTTATTGTTTATTTAGTTTGTTCTTTAACGCCCAAATTATATGGTGCTGTTGTCATGCCTCGAACCTTACCATGCGGTACAGATTTATGGCACTCCCAACATTTTCTATCACCTAACTTCTTAGAACTATGGTGATTTTCTGCATTTGATATTATTTGAGATGTTACACTTTTGTGACATGAAATACAATTTTTCTGAACCCTTCTAGCCCCATAATCACTTATTTTCAGAGAGCTCTTATGCTGGTGGGTGGTAAACGCAACAGAATGATTCCAACCATCAATGCTTTTTGCTATGTATTTCTCAAAAACATTATCTGTAGGTAAATGACACTCTACACAAGTCGCTCGCTCACGATGCGCACTATGTTGCCATGTAGCGTATTGTGTATTCATTACGTGACAGTTAATACATGCTTTCGGGTCAGCTGACAAATAAGAAATCATTTTTGATGTATAAACTATATACGCAAAACAAAATGTAGCAATAGCAAATAATGCAAGCGTTATATTTCTAAGGTTTTTTCGGCTCATTACATTTTTTTTACACTCAATTATTACTGTTTTTCTTTGTGGAAGTTGTTTTTACACAAAGAAAGTGTTCGCTTAATACTAAACAACGGCTCCAATTATGATATTGGATTTTACAGGTGTTGTTGTGAAAAATTCGCAGCGTAGAATTTTATTACAACTTGGAATCTCCACAGCCCCGCAAATAAACTCACAACAACTAAGGACACTGCTGTCTTTAATTAAAGAACAAAGTTATCTTTAATCTTACAAAGAAAAAATAATTCTTATCATAATTTTCTAATTTTTATTCATTATAAATAACAGGGTGATACGTATCAAAACACTATACAATTTAATTTTTTAATCTATAAAAACAAAAAAGTTTTTCTAATAAAGAAAATTACTATCTATTGAATCTTCAATGTCTTTAAAATCGCTTCAATTTCGAACATATAATCGCGTTTGTTAGTGGCTGGGGCATAGGTAAACCCTTCTACAACCACCAGTCTATTGTTGGCTTTATCCACCACTGTATAACTTAAAAATGGTCCAGCCATAAAAGCGCCTTTTACTTCCCATTTCCCACGAGTTTGAAAGGCTTTTTTATCGTCCAGTTTTGTTGGAAGTATCTGTGGGTTATACGCTGCTTCGGTGATCATATACATCCCTTCCTTTTCTCCCGGAATGAATTTTTTCCCAATAGTATCCCTCATTGCCAAAATATTTCTCCCTTCTTCATCATCAATAGAATTAATGGGTAATTCGTAAACCAATAAATTCATGGTTTGTGCTTTTTGAATATGCTGACGCATCCATAAAAAATCGCCGGTATCATCAACCAATTTGTAATCTTCTGGAATTTGTAAGCTGACACCTAGTTTATCTAAGGTCACTAATTTTTTAGTATCGAATTGTTTATTTCTCAATCGGTACTGAACCGCTTTTAAATCTTCATTTTTAAATATTTGAACAATCTGTTCTCTTTTTTCTATAATCTTTTGAAATAAGCCTTCTTTGGTCGGTTCAATTAGTTTAATGACGGTTTGAGGTTGTGCATATACATTTGTTTGGATGGTGAATTCAGAAGATTTGCCCAACCCTACAATTAAAATGCTTTTAGATCTTTTAAATAAATGTTCGAACCCTTTGACTTCTACGTGTGTAATATTAAACTTTGGTTCTTTTTGAGGCAAACCAAAAACTTCCCCTTTTAAAGATTCTTTTAATGCTTTTCCTTCTTTAGCATCCCATAAGTCATTATTCATGACAACCAAAAGTTGATTCATTCTTCCGTTCGAATCAACCAAAACTAATTTAGGCTCTTTAGGGGCGCATGAAAGCATTGTAAGAGCAACGAATAATAAAGTGATTTTTTTCATAACATTTTTTTAATAGATTTTTATTTTCATCCCGGGCTTCAACGATTTAGCCGACCAGATATCATTCCATTCTTGTAAGTTTTGAACAGATACTGAAGGGTATTTCTGTGAAATTTTCCAAAGTGAATCTCCACTTTTAACTGTATAAATAGTATACTTCCCTTTAGGGGTTATTTTTGTAGTGGGCTTAGACTTCTTCTTTGAAGAAGAAGAAACATGTTTTCGCGGATAAATTGTTAATCGCTGTCCAATTTTTAATCGATTAGATTTTAAGCCATTCCACCTCTTTATAGAACTAACACTCACTCCATATTTATTAGCAATTTTACCTAAAAAATCCCCACTCACCACTTTATAACGAATCCGGTTATTATCTTCTACATATTTTGGAAGTTCCGTTTTCCTTTTTAATTCCTCTGCATCAATATAGGCATACAACTTATTTTCATTACTCGCATATTCCCCAATATTATAAAGAGGTAAACGCACATAATAATCTCTTTTTTTAATGAATGGAATGATGTCTAATTTATATTGAGGGTTTAATAATTGTAATGTTTCTTTATCCACACTCAAAAAATTGGTCAGTTGCTCAAAAGTTACTTGTCTTTTTACATGAATTGTATCGGTTTCAAAGTGTTTTATTTTACTTTCAACTAGCCGTAATTTGTGTTCTTCGGCATATTCGAAAATATATAGAGTGGCATAAAAAATTGGGACGTAAGCCGCTGTTTCTCTTGGTAAATAATTTCGAATTGCCCAATAGTTTCGCTGACCTCCAGATCTACGTATCGCTTTATTTACATTTCCTGGTCCTGAATTATATGCCGCCAATGCCATATCCCAATCTCCAAATATTTTATACAATGTCGATAAATATTTACAGGCAGCCTCTGTAGCTTTTAAAGGGTCATAACGCTCATCTACATAAGAACTTACATTTAAATCGTACTGTTTCCCTGTTTGATACATAAATTGCCACAAACCTGCTGCGCCAACTCTAGACTTTGCACGAGGTCTTAATGCCGACTCTACAATTGCCAGATACTTTAGTTCTAACGGCATATCATACTTGGCTAAGTATTCTTCAAACAATGGAAAATAATACTGTGCGCGAGACATTAAAATTTGAAATGTTTCTCGTCTGTTTTTTAAATAACTTTTAATGATTCTTTCTAAACTAGGGTTGTATTCTACATTAAACGGAGTGGTGCTATTTAAATGAGCAAACCGTTTTTTCAGTAAATCTGTTGGTAACTCTGGGTAATCAATAATTGCTGAATCATCAATATCTATAGCGTATTGAATGGTGTCGTACAACGGAGAATTATACATTTCTTGCAGCCATAAACTATCAATAAGCGTAATTTCTTTATGATCTATAAGTGAATCTGATGTTGCCAAAAGATTGTCAGCTTTTAAGGCTTCATTACTTGATTTATGCCTAACAGTGTCTTTTACCGCCTCTTTTTTTAACCTTTTAACAGTCACTTTTAAAAAGTCTATATAGGTGCTATTCGTAACTGCTGAACTATTTATAACAGCAAAAAACAGAAATAATATGGTGCTTAGTTTCTTCATTAATCAATTTCTAATCCAATTGGACAATGGTCTGAATGTTTGGCTTCTGGTAAAATAAAAGCTCGTGTTAATCTTTCTTTTAAAGGGGTACTTGCCATACAATAATCTATGCGCCAACCTTTATTATTATTTCGTGCATTTGCTCTATAACTCCACCAACTATAATTGTCTGGTTCATTGTTAAAGAAACGAAAACTATCTACAAATCCGCTATCTATAAACCTTCCAATCCACTCTCTTTCAACAGGTAAAAACCCTGAAACACCTTTCATTTTCGGGTTGTGAATATCTATGGCTTCATGACATATATTATAATCACCACAAATAACCAAATTCGGAATTGTCTGCTTTAAATTGTCCACATATTCTTGAAATTCCGACATGTAATTTAGTTTAAAATCTAATCGAGCTTCATTGGTTCCAGAGGGCAAATACAAACTCATCACAGAAACATCATCGTAGTCTACTCGAAGATTTCTACCTTCAAAATCCATGGTTTCGATTCCTGTTCCATATTCAACATGATTGGGTTCTTTTTTACATAAAATCGCTACGCTACTATATCCTTTTTTTTGTGCTGAAAACCAATAATGATATTTATACCCAGCGTCTTCAAATAAAGTTAAGTCGAGCTGTTCCTTATGTGCTTTGGTTTCTTGAATACAAATCACATCTGGATTTGCAGCCACCAACCAATCAATAAAACCTTTTTTAATAGCGGCTCTAATTCCGTTTACATTGTATGATATTATTTTCATTTCTTAGTTTTTATACACATCTCTTAATTCCCTCCGCAGTACTTCAATTTTAACCAAACCTACTTCTTTAAACAACGGATTTAAATCAGTTCTAATATTTTCATGAGCCTCTTTTAATCTTTCTTCATCTTTTGAATCCAATTCGTTTTCAACATAAGAACAATTTCGATTGTGTGATTTTTAATCAGGTTTCAATCTCTTTTGAAGTAAAACGATCCGCAATCGCATCTTCTTTTTTAAACCGGACTCCGTTAAACTATTGGCTATTTATCTACAAGATTTAATAGTTGGTTTTGGGTTCTTTCTTGAAGTTCTCTCCCTCGCTTTTGATATTTTAAAACAATCGCATTTCCATAACTCAGTATATGATGAAATTTGAAGACGAGACATCATGTTGCTTTTACAACCATTTTAGAACTCTGGTAATTCTTCTTTTGGCTCTTCAATTTCAACAGGTTCTTCACCTTCTTCTAATTTTTCACCATCACAATTCAATCTAATTGACATATTTTCTGGCTTTTCAAATTTTTCCATACTCACGTGTAAAGATTTATCAGCATACAACCTTTTGTAATATAAAGCCCAAATTGGTAAAGCCATAGAAGCACCTTGACCTTGCGTAATAGACTTAAAATGCGTTGCTCTATCTTCACCACCAACCCAAACTCCGGTGGCTAAATTTGGCACAATTCCCATAAACCAACCATCCGATTGATTTTGAGTAGTTCCTGTTTTACCTGCAATTGGGTTTGTAAATGCATACGGATACCCAGTAACTAAATTATCAGGATATTTACCCCATTTCCCTCTTAGTCTTACTCCTGATCCTGCCGTGGTAACACCTTCCAATAAATTTAAAATAACATAGGAAGATTCTTCACTTAAAACTTCTTTGTTTTCTGGTGTAAATTGCTCAAGAACGGTTCCGTTTTTATCTTCTATTCTCAAAACCATCATTTGCCCAACTCGCAATCCTTTATTTGCAAAAGTTGAGTACGCTCCTACCATTTCATACAAACTCAAATCTACCGACCCAAGAGCAATAGCTGGCACTTCTGGAATATCGCTTTCAATTCCTAAAGAATGTGCTAATCGCACCACATTTTTTGGGTGCGACATATCAATCATCCTTGCAGTAATTACATTTACCGACTTTGCTAAAGCTTGTTTTAATGTCAGCATTCCGCCATAAGCATCCTTATCATAATCAGCACCAGCATTTTTTGGCGTCCAATCTTTTTCCATTCCGTATTTCAACTTTGAAACGGTATAAGGTGTATTCGGAAAACTATCACAAGGAGATAACTTTAATTGATTAATTGCTGTTGCGTACACAAAAGGTTTAAAAATAGACCCTACTTGTCTTTTTTGTTGCTTTACAGCATCAAACTGAAAATGTTTGTAGTTGATTCCTCCAACCCATGCCTTTACATGACCTGTTTGCGGTTCTATAGATAGAAGTCCACTTCGTAAAAAATGCTTGTAATATCGGATAGAATCATAAGGAGTCATAATAGTATCAACATCTCCTTTCCATGTAAATACACGCATATCTCGTTTTTCTTTAAACGATGCAATTATTTCCTTTTCTGATTTTCCATTAAGTTTCATACGCCTCCATCGAGTAGAACGCTTCATTGCTTGATGCATTAGTCGTGCCTCATCCTCTTTCTCTAAATCATAGAAAGGTGCTTTTTTATTTCTTTTTTGCTCCTTAAAGAAAATACGTTGCAAGTTAGACATGTGTTCTTTCATGGCAGCTTCTGCATGTTCTTGCATTCTTGAGTCTAACGTTACAAATATTTTTAACCCATCTCTTTGTAAATTGTATTTTGTATCGTCTGGTTTGGGATTGTTTTCAATCCACTTCTTCATAAAACCACGTAAATACTCCCGGAAATAAGTGGCGTTTCCGTCACTATGACCTTCTCTGTGCAAGTTTATCCCAAGGTCTCTTGCTTGTAAAGAATCTTTTAACTGAGTGGTAATAAACTCATTTTTCTCCATTTGCTTTAACACAACATTTCTCCGACTTGTTACCATTTCTGGTCTCCTCAACGGATTAAATAAAGATGAATTTTTAAGCATTCCTATCAACATAGCCGATTCTTCTTGAGTTAATTCTATCGGTTCTTTCCCAAAGTAAATTCTAGAAGCAGATCGTATTCCAACCGCCAAATTCAAGAAATCATACTTGTTTAAGTACATCGTAATTATTTCTTGCTTGGTATATTGACTTTCTAAACGAACAGCAATTACATATTCTTTTACCTTTTGAAATAATCTACTAGTCGTGTTTTTAGAACCTTCGCCATGAAATAATAATTTTGAAAGTTGTTGCGTTATTGTACTACCCCCACCGCCTTTTCCAAGTTTGATAATCGCTCTTGCTGTAGATTTAAAATCAATTCCCGAATGCTCAAAAAAGCGTTCATCTTCCGTAGCAATTAATGCATTCACCAAATTATCTGGTAAGTCTTTAAATTTTACTGGTGTTCTATTTTCATTAAAGTACTTTCCCAAGGTTGCTCCGTCAATAGAAATAACTTCAGAAGCTAGGTTTTTCTCTGGAGACTCTAAATCGTCAAAGGTTGGCATATGTCCCAACGCCCCAATTGATGCCAAAACAAATGGTAAAGCAGCAAGAACAATTCCCCCCGAAATCAGAAGCCAAAACCAAATGATATACTTTCTAAACTCTTGATTCGTTGATTTTTGTTTTTTCGCCATGTATTTTGATAATTATTTTGTTGATAATTCAATTCGAACCCCTAGGTCTGTAACTCCTTTTAATGAATCTAATCCTTTAATATTACCGTTTTTACGCATTGCTTGCGCAACCGAAATTTTATAATTCCCTACCTGATTAAACCGAACATTTTCTTTAAAAAAAAGTTTATTTTCTTTGATGTCTGAAAACCCAACACCCAAAAAACGACCTGCTTTATCCGCCATTTCATATTCTAGAGTATCTACAATTCTAAATCCGTCAGGAAAATGAATTTGAGTGATCAAAAAGAGGTTACTAAACTCATAATCTTTATTATTTCGTAAGTTTAAAAATAAGTTGTTCCGAGAAATAGTATCTGTAATTTCAATATCAAAATCTACAATATTACTTTCCAGCCAAACATTATTATCAAAATCGACATACTCATCAAGAATTCTATTAGAATCACAAGATACAAATCCTATTATAACGAGTAGTAACAGTAAGTTTTTATGCATCTTTACTCTTGTTTTTGTTCTGATTCGGATTTGGCTTTCTCTTCTTATTTCTATTATTCTTAGACCTAAAATTCTTCTTTCCAGATTTTTCTTGAGGGTTTTTGGTATCTTCTTTTTGCTTTTTCTGATTTCCTTGTTTCTGTTGATTTGAATTTTGGCTCTGTTTATTCTTCTTATTAGAAGGCTTTCTCTTTTTATTACGGCTTCTATTATTTTTCTTCGGTTGGTCAAAACGGGTTAAACTATCTTCGCCAACGGCATCTTCAAAATTTACTTTCTTAACCGTTGATAAATCTAACTCATAATCTTCTAAAGATGAAACTGATTTACCTCCTTTATTAATAGAAATAATTTCTTTTAACTGCTTTAAACCAAGTTTAAACCATTTAAAAGAATCTCCTTTGTAGGTGTACAAAAACTCTTCTTTAAAAATATCCATTTTAATAAAAATGGCATCTCCTTTTTCTGTTTTTAAAACAACATCTTGCTTTGGAAAACTTCTAATTGCATCTAAATAAGTGTCCAGTTCATAGTTTAAACAACATTTTAACTTTCCACATTGCCCAGATAATTTTTGTGGATTTAAAGATAATTGTTGATAACGAGCTGATGCTGTATTTACCTTTCTAAAATCGGTTAACCATGTAGAACAACACAACTCTCTTCCGCAAGAACCAATCCCGCCAAGACGCGCCGCTTCTTGACGAAGTCCCACCTGTTTCATTTCAACCCTAATGCTAAACGCACTTGCTAAATCCCGAATTAATTGTCTAAAATCTACACGTTCATCTGCTGTATAATAAAATACAGCCTTCTTTCCATCACCTTGATATTCAACATCTGACAACTTCATTTTTAACCCCAAACGACCTAGAATTTCACGTCCCCGTTTTTGAGTTTCTTTTTCTTTATCACGGGCTCTTTGCCAAATATCAATATCTCGCTGTGACGCTTTTCTATAAATTTTTCGAACTTCCTCGCTATCTTCTTTAACACCTTTTTTCTTCATTTGAATGCGAACCAATTCTCCTGTTAAGGTAACTGTTCCAACATCGTGTCCAGGAGATCCTTCAACGGTAACCACCTCACCCATGCATAATTGTAGGCTCTCATTTTTGTAGAAATGTTTACGTCCATTTTTAAATCGGACTTCAACAATATTGAATGGGACTTGACCACTAGGCAGTGTCATGTTGGACAACCAATCAAAAACGGTAAGTTTATCACAACTTCCTGTTCCGCAACTTCCATTGCTTTTGCATCCTTTTGGGGTGCTATCTTGATCGGTAGAGCAAGTATTACAGCTCATAGATATATATTTTTAAATGTCTAATAATATAATTTAAAAGACATTATAGGATTCAACTTCTTTTTTCACTAATTCGTAAAGGTATGGAAAAAGAAAAAGAGTTTGGATAAAAATTTAACTATCAACTTTAATTGTCTATCCACCCTAATAATTATCGGGATTATCGAAGATAAATCAAAAGGAGCATTTTTAATGATTTTGACAGGGTAAATCTGGCAAAAAAACAACTATTTAAGTCTGTTTTACTTCTATTATTTTAACCGGACAAGCAGCCTTTGCTTTTACGCTATCGTCAAAAATAGTTTCGTCAGGAGATTTTAAGGTGAAAAAACCTTTCTTCTCTTTGGAATGAAGCAATACTGATTTTCCGTCCTTTTTCGACATCTGAAATTGAGCCGGAGCCAATTCCACACAGTAGTTACAGCCAATACATTTGGCCCGTTGAAGCGTAATAACAACCATTAGCCTTCTACTTTATTTTCAACAATTTTATACAATTTATCCGAAGGTCTAATTCTGAATTCAAGTGGCATGGTTACCGAATCTCCTTTTTTAGCTTTTTCTCCTTTTTCATCATTTACATACATTTCAGAAACTTTCATTTCCTGCGCTCCTGTTGTTGGACCAGTAACTAATATGGTGTCTCCAATAGCAATATCGTATGCTTCAATTTTAAATTCTCCAATTTTGGGTTTTGGAAAATAATGCATTCCTTTTCCTAAATAAACTTTTTTCTGAGTTGCATGAGATCCAGAACCTTTACTCCATTCTCCCAATTTCTGCCCTAAATAATAACCAGACCAAAAACCGCGATTGTACACTTTTTCTAATTCTTGCATCCACTCAATAACCTTTTCTTTTGAATAGGTTCCTGCTTCTATTTCATCAATAGCTTCTCGGTAACATTTTATTACTTTGGCTACATATTCTGGGGCTCTTCCTCTACCCTCAATTTTTAAAACTTTGATTCCGGCATCAGCAATTTCATCTAAAAAATCGATGGTACATAAATCTTTTGGCGACATGATATACTCATTGTCCAGTTCCATTTCAAAACCAGTTTCCTGATCAATCACCGTATATTTCTTTCTGCAATTTTGCTTACAAGCACCTCTATTTGCAGATGAATTTGCCGAATGCAAACTCATATAACATTTTCCAGAAACCGCCATACATAAAGCACCATGTCCAAAAATCTCAACCTCAACTAGTTTTCCAGAGGGTCCACAGATGTTTTCTTTTTCTATTTGCTCGGTAATTTTCTTTACCTGACGTAAACTTAACTCACGACTCAACACCATTGTATCTGCAAACATGGCATAAAACTTTGCCGTTTCAATATTGGTAATATTAATTTGTGTAGAAATATGAACTTCCATTCCAATGGCTCTCGCCGAAGCAATTACTGCTTGATCCATCGCAATTACCGCAGTAATATCTGCATCTTTTGCTTTTTGAAGTAAGATCTTTACAATCGATAAATCGTGATCATAAATAATCGTATTTAATGTTAAATACGTTCTAACGTTTAATGCCTTGCATCGATCTGAAATCTCCTGTAAATCATCCAATGTAAAATTGATCGACGCTCTTGCTCTCATATTCAATTGCTCTACCCCAAAATATATCGAGTCAGCACCATTGTCTAAAGCTGCTTGTAAAGACTCAAAATTTCCGGCAGGAGCCATTAATTCTATTTTTCCCGTTGTCGTCATTTTTAATTTTTTTGCAAAATTACACTTTATTGTCTTATATATCTGTTTGTTTTGGTTTTAAGACCCTCTTTTTAACTTATCCGAAAGAAAAAACGTTTGTTTTGTTAACTATTTAACAATCTGAAATAAATTGATAAATTTTATATAAATCCTTTTTATCTAAGTGATTTTTCTAATCTTTGCACTTGTAAAATTTAAATTATAAAATTATGAAAGTTGCAGTAGTTGGTGCTACCGGAATGGTAGGAACAGTAATGTTGAAAGTATTAGAAGAGCGTAATTTCCCTATAACGGAATTAATTCCAGTTGCATCTGCAAGATCTGCTGGTAAAAAATTACCATATAAGGGTAAAGAATATACCGTTGTTACCTTAGAAGATGCTGTAAAAATGAATGTTGATATCGCTTTATTTTCTGCAGGAGGAGATACTTCTGAAGAATGGGCGCCAAAATTTGCGGAAGCAGGAACAACAGTTATTGACAACTCATCGGCATGGAGAATGGACCCAACCAAAAAATTGGTGGTTCCAGAAATTAATGGTGATGTGCTAACCAAAGATGATAAAATTATTGCAAATCCAAACTGCTCTACAATTCAGTTGGTGATGGCTTTGTCTCCTTTGCATGATAAATATAAAATGAAGCGTTTGGTGATTTCTACCTACCAATCTGTTTCTGGAACCGGAGTAAAAGCCGTTCAGCAATTAGATAATGAAGAAGCCGGAATTGAAGGTGAAATGGCATATCCACACCCTATTGGAAGAAATGCATTGCCTCAATGTGATGTGTTTATGGAAAATGGATACACCAAAGAGGAAATGAAATTGGTGAAAGAACCTAAGAAAATTTTACGTGATGATTCTTTTTCTGTAACTGCAACCGCTGTACGTATTCCTACTTCTGGAGGACATTCAGAAGCGGTAAACGTACAGTTTGAAAACGATTTTGATTTGGATGAAGTACGTCAATTATTAAGTGACTTCCCTGGAGTTGTTGTTCAAGACAATTTAGAAACAAATACGTATCCAATGCCTGTTTACGCGCATGATAAAGATGAAGTTTTTGTAGGGAGAATCCGAAGAGACGAATCACAAGCAAACACGTTAAATATGTGGGTTGTTGCTGATAATCTTCGTAAAGGAGCTGCAACAAACACCATTCAAATTGCTGAGTATTTGGTAGCAAATAATTTAGTATAAGTAACGTCATTCTGTACCGAAAGTTTTCGGGATAGTGTAATGGATAAAACCCTTTTGAAATTAAATTTCAAAAGGGTTTTTCATTTTAAACAATACTATTCCGCATCATTTGAAGCTTGTGTGACGTTATGAAATGTTGGGGGCTTTTCGGTAATACTTCCCGCTCCCTTTTTATTAATTTTGAAAATAACATCCTTTGTTGTCGTAAATAATAAAACCGATGAAAAAGACTCTCTAAGGTATGGCTTTAAGACAATAAAAGCTTCTTCTAATCTATATTCTTCTTCTTCATCCTCCGTCTCTCTACTTCTGTAACGAAATTTTACTAAAACCTTAAAGCCGTCTTCAGAATAAACTGGCCTGACAAATATATTTCTCAAATTAGGTTTTCCAATGGTCTTTGCCATGGTTAACTTGGCAAAACGACCTTCTTGGACACTTTCTTTTACCTGCTCCCAAAAAAGGATAAATAGATCTTGATACGGCATAATTTATTATATAGTATATAAGGGTTTCAAAAGTAATATTAATAACTTAACCCGATAGTTATTAGATCATAAAACAAAACCTAGTTACAATATCTGATTACCACTTAATAGAGTTGTAACAATGAGTACGTCGTTATATAGAAGTATTAAACAATCTTAAAAATAAGCAGTGCATATAAATAAAACCGAACAAATCGCAGCAATCCAAATAACAGGTAATTTCTAAATTTATAATGAATAAGTCCGGCTGCAACACTTGTAATAGCAAAAGGAATAGGTAACAATGCCCCAACCACAATTAAGAATCCTCCCCATTTCCGAATCATTTTTAACTGTTTTACCATTTTCCCTTCTAAATAATTGTGAACTCTTGGGAATTTTGAAATTGACCGCCCAACAAAAAAGGAAATAATTCCACCAGAATAAGATGCTAAGGCTAATAAAAATAAATACACATAAGGCGTTGACATTTTTCCTGCCCAAGCAATAAATATTTCAGGAGGAACCAGTCCAAGCAACGATTCTGATGCAAAGAATACCGATAAAATTATTATAGGTGAAAATGTTTCTGTGATATATTGAAAGAAATCGCTAAAATCAAAAATAAAATAATCAATAATAAAAACAGCAACTAGTGTAATTAAAATTGGAAGTATCGATTTCTTTACACTTTCATTTACAAACGAGTAAAATCCCGTATAACTGTAATACTTGTGCAAGCGCTTGGCTTTAGATTTTCTACCCCCTTTTATCTCTTTACTCTTCATCATTTATTTGCAACTATAACATTCTTAACCCTAAGATTAAAGGAGTCAGAATTTTATAAATTGAATGCAAATATACGGTTAATTTGAAGTTATTAAGCTAATAATTTTATAATTAAAAACCCTTTTTATCTATCTAATATAAAGGGTATTAACTAAAACAATGAGGTCTGTTCTTTATCGTTTGAATCCTTTTTATTAGGAGGCTTTATTACAGGTGCCTTTTTACTTTTATCTATAATTTGAGGTGCTGCATCTTTAGATATTTCCTCTGGTTTTGAAATCTCAGGAATTTCCAAACCCAATGCTTCAATAACCTCTTCTTCAATAACCTCAACCTCTTCTATTACTGGGGTAATATATTCAAGGGGTTCTAATAAATTTACTTGTTTTATTTTATCCGTTGTTAATTGATTTCCTAGAGATTTAATTCCTTTAATTGAAATAAATTTCTCGAAATTAATATTGATTTTTTCCAAACTTCGTTTTGAAAACACAACTTCCGCCATAGGTCTAAAATCAGTTGCAATCAATTCTAACTGAGATTTTGGGTGATCGGAAATAAAAGACTCTTCCCTATTTGGGTTATCAATCATAAATCGTTTTACGTAATACTTGGCTTTATCACCATCAAAATAAACGGCAGATATTGGTTTGTTTGGATTCCATTTTTCCAACACAATCATATCAGAATCAAAATGTGTAGAAAGATCTGGTGCAATCGTTTTTGCCTTTCCTTTCTGACTGATAATCAACAGTCGATCTTCTGGAGTAAATTCACCTAATAAATCACCTCTCTCATCTACATTCAAACGCTGTACTGTATCATCAAACCAAACTTTACGTGGTTTTAAAGTAGAAATTCCTTTTTCTTTTAATTCTATTTTTTTTACCGCATATTTGGTCAATTTATTTCCTTTAGCCCCCCGACCTTTAATCAAGAGTTCAGAAAAATCAACATCCCACTTTATCTTTTTAATAGTACCAACTGCACGTAAATTAATGGTTACAATTTCTGCCTCTCCATTCGGGTTCGCTGTAAAATAATTTACTACCGAATTCTTATTCCCCGCAGTTAAATCGTATGCTTTATCTCTGGTAACTCCGGTAACATTAAAGCGTTTCATTAAGGTAGGGCCTCCTTTACCGTCGCGATACATCATATTGTAAACAGTCCGCTTATCTCCTTTTTTGAATATTGCCACGTGAATAATATCTTTCCCTACAAAAGTTTTTGACCCCACTTTGGTAATCATCATTTGTCCGTCTTTTCTAAATACAATCACATCGTCAATATCAGAACAATCACATACAAATTCGTCACGTCGCAAAGAAGTACCTACAAACCCTTCTACCCTATTTACATAGAGTTTTGCATTTTTCATCACCACCTTACTTGCCACTATATCATCAAAGGTTCTTAATTCGGTTTTGCGTTCTCGACCTTTACCATATTTACTTTTTAAATTTTTAAAGTAGTCAATAGCAAACTCAATTAAATTTGCTAAATAATGTTTTACTTCCTCTATTTTTTCTTCTAATGTTTCGATATGTTGCTTGGCCTTATCAATATCGAATTTAGAAATTTTCTTAATTCTGATTTCCGTTAAACGTACAATATCTTCTTCAGTAATTGCTCGTTTTAAATGTTTTATAAATGGTTTTAATCCGTCATCTATGGCTTCAAGAACCCCTTTCCACGTTTCTACTTCTTCAATATCTCGGTAGATTCTCTTTTCAATAAAAATACGTTCTAAAGAAGCAAAATGCCACTGCTCTTCCAATTCATCTAACTGAATTTCGAGTTCTCTTTTTAACAAATCTACAGTATGCTGTGTTGAATGTTTCAGCATATCACTCACCCCAATAAATACAGGTGAATTGTCTTCAATAATACAACCCAAAGGTGAAATTGAATTTTCACAATTAGTAAATGCATATAAGGCATCAATGCTTTTATCAGGAGAAACTCCGGGAGGTAAATGCACTAAAATCTCTACATTAGCGGCGGTATTATCTTCAATTTTTTTGATTCTAATCTTCCCCTTATCATTTGCTTTTAGGATAGAATCTATCAAAGATGTTGTGGTCGTACCAAACGGAATCTCGGTAATCACCAATTTCTTTTTATCGAATTGTGAAATCTTTGCACGTACCCGAATTTTTCCACCTCGTAGCCCATCATTATAATTGGAAACATCGGCTATTCCACCATTTAAAAAATCGGGAACAATTCTGAAACTGCGTCCTTTTAAAATTTTGATAGAAGCATCTATCAATTCATTAAAGTTGTGTGGTAATATTTTAGTTGAAAGTCCCACTGCAATTCCCTCTGCACCTTGTGTTAACAGCAACGGAAATTTTACAGGTAAATCAATCGGTTCTTTTCTACGACCATCATACGACATTTTCCAATGAGTCGTCTTCGGGTTAAAAACAACATCCAAAGCAAATTTAGACAAGCGCGCTTCAATATATCTTGGGGCTGCTGCACGGTCGCCAGTAAGTGTATTCCCCCAGTTTCCTTGCATATCAATCAGTAATTCTTTCTGACCAATTTGTACCATTGCATCTCCAATACTTGCATCACCGTGTGGGTGGTACTGCATGGTATGACCAACAATGTTCGCCACTTTGTTATAACGCCCATCATCCAAATCTTTCATAGACTGCATAATGCGACGCTGTACGGGTTTAAATCCGTCGCCAATTGAAGGAACCGCGCGTTCAAGAATTACATACGAGGCATAATCTAAAAACCATTCTTTATACATGCCTGTTACGCGCGTAATGGTTTCTTGCGACGAATCGTCGTGATTTATTATTTCTTCTTGATGCTCTTCTTGTTCGTTGTTTTCTTCTTGCATATTGTTCTGTCATTCCTGCTAAGGCAGGAATCTATTTAATCGATTTCTTTGCGGATTCCTGCTTTCGCAGGAATGACAATCCATTATATACTTTCCTCAGCCAAATCCAATTCGACTTTCAGATTTTCAATGATAAACTTTTGTCGGTCTGGAGTATTTTTACCCATATAAAACGACAATAATTGTTCAATTGACATTTCTTTATCTAGCATTACAGGATCTAATCGAATATCGTTTCCTATAAAATGCACAAACTCATCTGGACTTATTTCTCCCAATCCCTTAAAACGTGTTATCTCGGGTTTCCCTCTCAATTTCCGAATGGCATCTGCTTTTTCTTGCTCTGAATAACAGTAAATCGTTTCCTTTTTATCTCGTACTCTAAACAGCGGAGTTTCTAAGATAAATAAATGCCCTTCTTTTATTAATTCAGGAAAGAACTGCAAGAAAAAGGTAATCAATAATAAACGAATATGCATACCATCAACATCGGCATC